>JAGQGA010000327.1 GCA_020432595.1 Anaerolineales bacterium
TGTCAAGGGTGTTCATGCGATTTATTTCCCCATTGGGTATGGTCGTGAGCCATTTTATGATTATGCAACGGCCGTTCTGATGCACATCACTGGCTCAACCTATCTGGCGGGGCGATTAACGGCCGTTTTCTTCAGCCTCCTCCTCATTGCTGCCATGTACGCCTGGGTGCGCCGCGCCTTTGGTCGCCCCGTTGCCTTGCTCACCGCCGCCAGCCTTGCCACCAGCTTCTGGCCCCTCATGACCGCCCGCCAAAGCCTGCGCTCTGCCACGCTGCCAACGCTGTTTGTGCTGGCAGTGTTTTTTTTCTGGCAAGGTTTGCGGAAATTAGAGATTGGAGATTGGAGATTGAAGATTAAAGAGCGATCTCCAATCTCTAATTTCCAATCTCCAATCTCATCATTTGTTGCTGCTGGATTATTTCTTGGTATGAGTTTTTACACCTACATCCCGGCGCGGGTGCTGTGGGGGGTGGTGCCAGCAACGGCCGTTTATCTCACCCTGGCACGGCGGCAAAAGCTGGGAGCCGTCTGGCGTGGGGTGGCGGTGACGCTGATGGTGGGGCTGTTTATCGCTGCCCCGCTGCTGCTTTATCTGCGTGCCAACCCTAGCACCGAGGTGCGGCTTGATGAGCTGCAAGCACCGCTGACCGCCGCCGCCAACGGTGATTTTGCTCTGCTGTGGCGCAACGTGCGCGGCGGGCTACAGCTATTCACCGTCTTGGGCGATTCCTCTGCCCGCTACAACATCCCCGGCCGGCCGCTGCTGACCCCGCTGATGGGCTTTTTCTTTTACCTGGGGGTGCTGGCTGCCATTTGGCAGGTGGGGCAGTCGCTGCGGCCTGGCAAAGCACCGGGATTAACCGGCACAACAACGGCCGTTTGTCTAGCCCTTCTTTGGTTATTGGCCGGATTATCCCCCAGTCTTGTTACCGGTGCCGAGTGGTCTATGACCCAAGCCATTGGTATGCAGCCCATTCTGTATCTTTTTCCCGCACTTGGTGTGGTGCAACTGGTGCGTTTTGGCTTTCGCGTGGGGCAGTTGGAGCGCAATCCGGCGATCAAGTGGGGAATGATTGGGGTGCTTTGGGGATTAACGGCCGTTTTTTCCGCCAACGACTATTTCAACCGCTGGGCCAACGACCCCAATGTGCGCGTACAGTACGAAGCCACGATGGTGGCGGCCATGGACTATCTCAACCAGCACGGCAGCGGTGATGTCGCCATTTCCACCATCACCCCGCACGAACCCCATACACCAGCACTGGCTCAAATGACGTTGCACAATAGCCAGGTTACGCCCCACTGGTTTGATGGGCGCAGCAGCCTGTTGCTGCCCAACAGCCCTGGTGCCACCTTAATTTTGCCCAGTTTTACCCCGCTACCTGCTTCTTTGGCCGCATTTGTCGCGCCAACGGCACTGGTTGAATTGGTACCCATGCGTCCTACTGATTTGGATCAACCGCTGGCAATTTATCAGCTAGACAGTGCCGCTGTGCTGGCCGACGTGCAAAACCAGTTTGTGCCACCCGTTGCCCCAACGCGCTTGGGCACGTCGTTAACTTTTCTGGGATATGATGTTCAACCAGAAACGGTTACGCCGGGCAGTGTGGTGCAGGTGCTGACACTGTGGCAGGTGGAACGGCCGTTACCCCACGCCCAACTCTTTACCCATATTCTCGACAGCAGCGGCCAACCCATTGCCCAGGCCGATCTGCTGGGGGTGCCGGGGGAAACGTGGCAGTCGGGCGACCGCTTTGTGCAGCTTCATGAGATTTGGCTGGGGGAAGAAACAGCCGTTGGCAGCTACACCCTAGCGATTGGCCTTTATACGACGGACGATGGGCAGCGAACGGCCGTTTGGGTCAACGAGCAGCCGCAGGGAGACCTCTTGCAGCTTGCGCGGCTGGAAATAATTGCTGCGAATCCATGAATTTGATTAAAGTGAAAAGTAGTTTGTTTACAGGCTGGTTGAAGCGTGCTACGCTACACGCTGGTAAATAAAAAACGCCTGACCTATCGGTCAAGCGTTGTCGTTTTTACAGATAAATGGGCCATAGAGGACTCGAACCTCTGACCAAGTGATTAAAAGTCACCTGCTCTGCCAACTGAGCTAATGGCCCACTGCGGGCGGCATTATAGCCACCTGACGGCGGGTTTGCAAGCAAATGGGCATAATCACGGAATTGTTGCTGCTGCCGTTGGTTTGCCTGCCCTATCTGGCTCATCTATAATCACCTTTGTGGTTGATAGGCTCTCTTCTTGAAATTGAAATGAGCCTGATTTTGGAGAATGAAATGGCTGTAGCCGAATATCCCCCACAACAACAGCAGCCAGAAACGGCCGTTGATGAAATTCAGCCCGAACCAGTCGAGGTGCGGCAGCCGACGGAAATACTGGTACGTGAAATCATCGAAACATTGCTGCTCACCTTCTTCATCTTTTGGTTGGTGAACTCGCTGGTTGGTCGCTATCGTATTGATGGTAGCAGCATGAACCCCACGTTGGCTGATAGCCAATACTTACTGATCAACAACGTGACCTATTATCTCGACGAGCCAGAGCGCGGTGATATTATTGTTTTCCTGCATCCCCGCAGCGATCTCAACCTTATTAAGCGTGTGATTGGCTTACCCGGCGACCATGTTGAAGTACGAGACGGGATGGTGATTGTCAACCAAGTTGTACTTGACGAGCCTTACATTGCGGCTCCGCCCAACTACAGCGGCATTTGGGATGTGCCAGATGGACAATATTTTGTTTTGGGCGACAACCGCAACAACTCCAGCGATTCTCACTCTTGGGGGTTTTTGCCAACAAGCAATATATTAGGCAAAGCATCCATCGTCTATTGGCCCCCTAGTGATTGGGAACATATACCACACCATTCGTATAACCCTAACTAAACAACGGAAGGTTAGCATATGGACAAGCGCAATGCAGGAACCCCTCTCCATTTGGATTGGGCGCTTGATGTCAGAATAAACCGCAGTGCTACGCTACGCCGTGCTCAAACGCTAGGTACACGCCGTTCGGTCAAAAAAGAGTATCAAGCAGCGTGGCTACTCAAAGCCATCACCATGATTGATTTGACCACGCTGGACGGCATGGACACGCCGCAGCGCGTGGCGCGGCTGTGTGCCAAAGCCAAACAGCCCGTGCGCCAAGATATTTTAGAGGCGCTGGGCATGGGGGAGTATGGCCTGACGGTGGGGGCGGTTTGTGTCTTTCCCAACCGGGTACGTGACGCTGTAGCAGCCCTTCATGGCACCAATATTCCCGTAGCCGCCGTTTCAACGGGTTTCCCATCAGGCCAAATGCCTGTCTCCTCCCAGCTTGACGAGATCGAAAAGATGGTAGAAATGGGAGCCAGAGAGATTGATATTGTCATTAGCCGTGAGCATGTTCACATGGGCAACTGGAAGGCACTGTATGATGAAATTCAGGCATACCGTCGCGCTTGTGGCGATACGGCGCACCTAAAAACGATTATTGAAACGGGCGAGTTGGGAACCCTAACCAATGTCTACCGCGCCAGCATGGTTTGCATGATGGGCGGAGCGGACTTTATTAAGACCTCAACCGGC
Source organism: Anaerolineales bacterium (assembly GCA_020432595.1). Next base: position 3,585 of record JAGQGA010000327.1, read on the forward strand.
AAGGCCAGCGTGAATGCGACGCTACCGTTTGGTTTGGTGATGTGCCGCGCCATTCGGGATTATCACGCTCGCACGGGCTTTAAGGTGGGCTTTAAACCGGCCGGTGGCATTAGCAAGGCCAAAGATGCGCTCAATTGGCTCATTTTGATCAAAGAGGAGTTGGGTGACGACTGGCTAACCTCGGAGATGTTTCGCTTTGGAGCCAGCAGCTTGCTAGGGGATATTGAACGGCAATTGTCGCACTATGTTACCGGCCGCTACGCATCCAGCAAATATATGCCAGTTGCTTAGAAGCAGTAATCAGTAACCAGTTATCAGTTATCAGTGGTGTACTGATTACCGATTACTGATTACCGACTACTGGTAAAAACCATGACTGTTTTAGAGAAATTCAAGACGTTAACGTATGGTCCGGCGCCGGAGTCGGCAGAAACGGCCGTTTCCTGGCTCAACGACCACGACCGAGAATTTGGACTGTATATCAATGGCAACTGGGTGCCTGCCTACGACGAACGCACCATTCCCGTCACCAACCCCGCCAATGGCGACACCCTTGCTTTAACGGCCGTTGCCGGAGCCGACGATGTAGACAAAGCCGTTAAAGCCGCCACCAAAGCATTCAAAAGCTGGAGCCAAACCAGCGACCACGAACGCGCCCGCTACCTCTACGCCATTGCTCGTGGCGTGCAAAAACACCAGCGGCTGCTGGCCGTGTTGGAATCGCTCGACAACGGCAAACCCATCCGCGAGAGCCGCGACATTGACGTGCCGCTGGTGGCACGCCATTTTTACTACCACGCGGGCTGGGCGCAGATCATGGGAGCCGAACTGCCCGGCTACGCCCCCGTGGGCGTGATCGGCCAAATCATCCCCTGGAACTTCCCGCTGCTAATGCTGGCCTGGAAAATTGCCCCGGCACTGGCAATGGGCAACACTGTGGTCATCAAACCCGCCCCCGCCACGCCGCTGACGGCGCTGCTCTTTGCCGAAATTGTAGCCGAGGCGGGACTGCCGCCGGGCGTGGTCAACGTCATTACCGGCGACGACGAAACGGGCAAGCTGATGACGGCGCACCCCGGTTTTGACAAATATGCCTTCACCGGCTCAACGGAGGTGGGCAAGATTATTCGTCAGGTGACGGCCGGCCGAGGGGTCAAATTGTCGCTCGAATTGGGCGGCAAATCGCCGTTTATCGTTTTTGACGATGCCGACCAGGAAGCGGCCATTGAAGGGCTGGTGGATGCCATTTGGTTCAATCAGGGCGAAGTGTGCTGCGCTGGCTCGCGGCTGCTGGTGCAGGAAACCATTGCCGAGCCGTTTTTAGCGCGGCTGCGGCAGCGCATGGGCAAGCTGCGGCTGGCTGACCCGCTGGACAAAAGCATTGACCTGGGCGCAGTAGTGGACAGGGCGCAGTGGGAGCGGATTGACAGCTGGGTGCAAAAAGGGGTGGCCGACGGCGCAACCCTGTTCCAACCCGCCTGTGATCTGCCCGCCCACGGCTGTTTTTATCCACCCACGCTGCTGACCAACGTGGCTCCAGCTTCGGTGGTGGCGCAGGAGGAGATTTTTGGGCCGGTGCTGGTGGGGATGACTTTCCGCACGCCGAGCGAAGCGGTGCTGTTGGCAAACAACACCCGCTATGGGCTGGCGGCCAGCCTGTGGACGGAAAACATTAATTTGGCACTGGACGTGGCGACCAAGATTAAGGCGGGTTCCGTTTGGGTCAATTCGACGAACCTGTTTGATGCAGCGGCTGGTTTTGGCGGCTACCGCGAGAGCGGTTATGGGCGTGAGGGGGGCAAAGAAGGGCTGTATGAATATGTGCAGCCTGCTTGGGCGAAACATCGCCGCCAGGATGCGCCAGAGATGGACAAGAATTGGGGCAAGCATGTACCCGGCCGGCCGCGCCCCGGTGGCACCAATGGCGTAGGCAGCAGCTTGGTAGACCGCACAGCGAAAATGTATATTGGTGGCAAACAGGCGCGGCCGGATGGCAGCTACAGCTATCCGGTGCTCAACCCGTCGGGCAAGCTGGTGGGGTATGCCGGGGACGGCAACCGCAAGGATATTCGCAATGCGGTGGAAGCGGCGCACGCGGCCAAAGGATGGGCGGATCGCACGCCGTATAATCGAGCGCAGATTTTGTACTTTATAGCGGAAAATTTGGCGGCGCGGGCGGATGAGTTGGCAAAGCGGCTGCGGGATATGACGGGGGTGCGGGAAAAAACGGCCGTTTCTGAAGTCGAACAATCCATCTCCCGCCTCTTCACCTATGCCAGCTATGCCGACAAATACGGCGGTGTGGTACAGGAAACGACGCTGTATGGGCTGGTGGTGGGAATGACTGAGCCAATAGGGGTGATTGGCATTGCCTGCCCCGAAGAACTGCCGCTGCTGGGGTTTGTGTCGCTGGTGGCTCCGGCCATTGCGCGGGGTAATACCATTGTCGTCGTGCCATCCAGCCGCTATCCGCTGCTAGCAACCGATTTTTACCAGATTTTGGATACCTCTGATTTGCCGCCGGGGGTGATTAACATTGTGACGGGCGACCAGGCACACCTGACGCAAACGCTGATGCGCCACGATGATGTGGACGCGATCTGGTATTTTGGCGACGCGCAGGGCAGTATGCAGGTGGAATATGGCTCGGCCAGCAACATGAAGCGGACGTGGGTGAATTACGGCCGGCCGCTGGATTGGTGGAGCCGTGAGCAGGGCGAGGGCGAGCTATTTTTGCGCCAGGCAACCCAGGTGAAAAACATTTGGGTGCCAATGGGAGAATGATTCGCATGAGT
>JAGQGA010000328.1 GCA_020432595.1 Anaerolineales bacterium
GCTGCTGCCGCTGCCGCTTACGCTGGCACTGTGGCTGCCGCTGCTGGCGCAGCTCATGGTGAACCAACTGCCCGTCACCTGGACGCTTTCGCTAAAGGCGATGGTGAGATTGGCATCTACGGTCACATCACTGGCTCCATCGGCGGGGGTGGTGGCGGTGACAGTGGGGGCATCATCGGCGATGAGGCAGACGTTGGCGGCTTTGGGGGTGGGGGTTCCGTGGCCGTAGCTGCTGCTGTTGCGCTGGCCGCCGGAGCCATTGGGGCAGCGTTGGTTAGAGTCGTTGGCACTGCCGCCGCTGCCGCTATTCTCGTCTACCTGTAACTGTCCACCGTTGAGCAATGCCAATAGTTCGGGGTCGGGGGTCGAGCCGTAGACAATGGCATCGAGGAGGTTGGTGGTGGTAACGGCCGTTCCATTTGGAAAATCAGCCGCGTTGCCCACGTAGAGCGCAATCGCGTCGGGGCCGTTTTGTAGGGCACCGTTGCTGAGGGTGAGGTCTACGCCGGAAACGGCCGTATTGCCCAGCAGGAAGTAGCCGCTGCCGTTGGTGCTGTAGCCGTCGAGGTCGAAGGCATTGTAGCTGGTGTCGGTGCCGCCATTGAACAAAACGACAACCAGCCCGGTGAGGTTGGTGTTGCCGCTGCCGCCGTCGTACAGTTCGATAAATTCGGCGGTATCGCTGCCGGGGGTGTCGCTGTCGGCTTCGTTGATGAGGATGTGGGTGGGGGCGGAAACGGCCGTTGTGAAGCTAAACACATAGTCAGCCGCCATCGTGTCCGGCGGGTCGTTGCTGTCGCTGTCGCTGACCCCACTGGCGAGAATGGTGACGACACAGCTTTCACCGGGGGCAAAGATGGGTGACGGGGTGAGAGTGCGGCTGCTGCCGCTGCCGCTGACGGCCATGCTGTGGCTGCTGCTGTCGCAACTGATGTCGAACCAACTGCCCGTGACCTGAACGCTTTCGCTAAACTGCACCGTAATGGTGCTGTCTACGGCCACGCTGCTGGCTCCATCGGCGGGGGTGGTGGCGGTGACGGTGGGGGCAGCGTCGGCGGGGGCGGAGCAGCCGGAGAAGGGGGTGCCGTCAAGCTGGGTGCCAGGGGAGAACAAGCTGCCGCTGGAGCCGCTGGCGAGGCTGTGTTTGACAAATGCGCCGCTAAGGTCGGGGTCGCGGGTGAGCGATTGGTTGTCGCCCCCTTCGCTGCCGTAGCTGACGGTGGCGCGGATGGCACTGCCGTCGTGGAGGGTGACGGTTTCGGGGCCGTTGTTGAGGGAGAGGGCAGAAACGGCCGTTTGTACCACTGCCCCACCAAAGCTGCCCGTGGGGGTGCCGCCGCTAAAAAGCAAGACGGCGCACTGGTCGGCAACGATGGTGCCGCTGGGGAAGGTGTGTTTGACACCAATGGCATCGGAAACAGTCCAGCCGGAAATGTCGGCAGTGCTGCCGCTGTTGTTGACGATTTCGACAAATTCATCCTGGCTGGTGGAGACGGTGCCGTCGCCGTTGGCATCGCCCAGGCTGGGGTCAGGGTCGGCGTGGATTTCGTTGATGATCCAGGTGTTGGAAACGGCCGTTGTGAAGCTGAAGGAATAGTCGGCCGGCATATTGTCGGGCGGGTCAGTGCTGTCATCGTCGCTGATGGCAGTGGCGATGACGGTGACGGTGCAGCTTTCGCCGGGGGTGAAGTCGCTGCCGGGGTTGAGGGTGTAGCTAGTGGAGCCGCCGCTCTCACTGGCACTGTGGCTGCCGCTGCTGCTGCAACTGATGTCAAACCAACTGCTGCTAACGGTGACGGCTTCGCTAAAGGCGATGGTGATGTTGCTGTTGACGTCCACCTCGCTGTCGCCGTCGCCGGGGGTGGTAGCGGTGACGATGGGAGCATCGTCGCTGGGCGGGGTGCAAACGTTGCTGGGGGAACTGCTGTTGCGCGGGTTGGGTGCGCCGCTGGCAAAGTCGGCGGCGTTGTTGTCGGTTTCATTGCAGCCGTCGCTGCCGCGTAGGGCGGCGGTGGTGTTGCTGAGAGTAGGTGCGGTGGAGCCTTCGGCACAGTTGGCGGTGCTGCCGTAGCCGATGAGATCCACGATGTCGGCGGAGGGGCAGCCGGTTAGCGGGGTGCTGTTGTTGACCAGGGCGATTTTGCCGCTGGTGGCGCTGAGGGCGAGGCCGCCGCTGGCATCGGGGGTGGGAAGGGGGGTGGTGCCGCCCGCGCCCTGAGCCTCCTCAACGAGGTAATATTGGCCGGGGTCAATGGTGCCGGACAGGGGGGTGGTTTGCCAGGTTGTGCCGCTGGCAGAGGTATATTGCACCGACCAGCCCGTGATGTCTACGCTGCTGCTGCCGAGGTTGAACAGTTCGATGAAGTCGTGGGTGTAGGTGGCCCCGCTGTTGCCGCCACCGCCGTAGATTTGGCTGATAACGATGTTGGCACTGATGGCCGTTGGAACGGTGGGGGCGGCGTGGGTGAAAACGGCCGTTTGTCCCACCAACAGCAACAAGAGTGCCAGTGGTGTGGTCAAGTGCCGAGAAAGCAGAGATAGGGGGTGGTTGTGAGCCATGATAACCTCCAAAACGATGTCAGATTGTGGAAACGACAAATATATTTGGCGAATGTGCCAAGTGTGCAATGGTAGCGTTTTTTTATACCGGGGCAACAAAGTTTAAGAACGAACAGCGATTTTCGGTTGACCCACCCGCCCGTAAACGGAGCGGGCTAGTAAAACAACGCTGGCTAAGGCCAGCTTTAGCCCGGTTTAGCGGGCGTTGTTTTTTAGTTCGGCCATTCATGGCCGGATGATTTCAGCCAAACTGAGAATTGCTGAAGAGCAAAAACACCGGGTTAGCGCCCTTTGACATAGGTAAGTTTTTGGCAGATTAAGCCGTCGTGTACCTGGAAAATATCTACTCCTCGAACCTGCTGTGGCTGGCCGTTGGCATCTACCCAACGGTATTGCCAGCGCATAATGCACCGTTCCCCAAGGCCAAACACCTCTTCGATTTCCAGGTGCGCCTGGGGCGATGCTTGAAAGAAGGCTTGCCAGAATTGGGTAACGGCCGTTTTTCCCCTGTAGACTGCACCATCGGGGGCGGGGTGGCTGTGTTCGAGAATGCAGTCGTCGCTTAGTAATTTTGTGATGGCGGCGGCATCGTGCTGGTTGAAGGCGGCATGAAAGGCTAGGGTGGTACGCATGGCGGATTCTATTTTTGACATTCGGATTGGACTCATGGGCAATTCCTCGCTAACATCAGGCAAGAGTTTATTAGAGGGTGGGGATTGGAGATTGGAGATTGATGAACCTTCATCAATCTCCAATTGCCAATCACAAGTTAATTTATGCCATTAAAATGCCGTGACTATACAGGTCTTCTTGAAAACGTTACAAAAAGAGCTGTCATTCCCGCGAAAGCGGGAATCCAGGCTGCTGCTCAAGATGGATACCCGCCTTCGCGGGTATGACACCTGTATCATTGCAAAAGCCTATGAAACAACTAATTCTTAAAAAGGGGCGAGAGAAGCCGGTGGTGCAGCGGCATCCGTGGCTGTTTTCGGGGGGGATTGCGCGGGTGGTGGGTGAGCCGGAAGCGGGAGATGTGGTGGAAGTAGTGGGGGAAAACGGCCGTTTTCTCGCCACTGCCTACTACAACCCCCACTCGCAAATCCGCGCCCGCGTGCTGAGTTGGCGTGAGGGTGAGGCGATTGATGCGGCGTTTTGGAACGGCCGTTTGCAGCGTGCCCTTGCCGCCCGCGCCGCCCTGCAATTGGAACCCCAAACCACCGCCTACCGCTTGGTCAACGCCGAAGCCGACGGGCTGCCGGGGCTGGTGGTAGATAAATACGGTGACTTTTTGGTGATGCAGTGCCTGACGCTAGGGATTGACCAGCGCAAGACCGAGATTGCCGCGCTGCTGGCGGAGTTGGTGCAGCCCGTGGGCATTGTGGAGCGATCCGATGTGGATGTGCGGCGCAAGGAGGGGCTGGCGGAGACGATAGGGGTTTTATGGGGCAGCATGCCGCCGGAAACGGTGGAAATACGCGAGAACGGGCTGCGTTTTGGGGTGCAGCTTTTGGCGGGGCATAAGACGGGGTTTTATTTGGATCAGCGGGAGAACAGAACGGCCGTTTGTCACCCCACCCACGTCCACAACCAAACCATCCTCAACCTTTTTGCCTACACCGGGGCTTTTGCCGTGTATGCGGCCGCCAACGGTGCCAAGCGCATTGTTAACGTAGACAGTTCCATTCCAGCGTTGGAGCAGGCCGAGCGCAACCTGGTACTCAATGGCTTTGAACGGCCACAAGACGAATATTTGGCAGGCGATGCCTTTGAAATTTTGCGCTACTACCGCGACGAAGGGGCGCAGTTTGATATGGTAATTGTAGACCCGCCCAAATTTGCTCACAGCCAGCGAGACGTGGAGCGGGCGTGTCGCGGCTACAAAGATTTGAACTGGCTGGCACTGCGGCTGCTGCGGCCGGGCGGACTGCTGGCAACCTTCTCCTGTTCGGGGCTAATCAGCACTGATTTGTTCCAGAAGGTGCTGTTTGGGGCAGCGCTGGATGCAGGGCGGGAGGTGCAGATTTTACGGCCGTTGGCGCAGGGAGCCGACCACCCGATTTTGCTATCATTTCCAGAATCGGCTTATCTGAAAGGGTTTTTGTGCCGAGTGGCATAAACGCTGTTTTAGGGTTGTGTTGGTATTTCAGAATTTGAACCGCAAAGTACGCAGAGGGCGCAGAGAAAGGGAAGAAACCAAGACAAATCTTTGCGATCTTTGCGCCCTCTGTGGTGAAATCTGCTTCTTTTTACCAAATGCCAACAGAACCTAAGCAAATTCTGCCACCAGGGGAAAATGGTCGGAGGCGGTGTAAATGGCATCAGGGGTGGTAGCTACGTAGCAGGCTGACAGGCTGGGGGCAAGGGCGGGGGGAGCCATGATGTAGTCATAGCGGGTCGTGGGGTTGATGGTCCACCAGGTAAAGCCATCTTCGTGGGGGTGCAGATGGCGAAAACAATCAATGTAGCCGGCTTTAAGCAGGCGGGGAATGGCAAGGCGGAAGATGAGACCCGCTTGCAGCCACATAACCCGCCGCATCCGGGCGGGGTTGCGCCGTTGCAGCACCTGGTCTTGGGGGGCAATGGCGTTGAGATCGCCCACAATGAGGTGGGGATGGGGCTGCGGCTGGCTGGCGATGAGGCGCAAGAGCTTGCCAATGGCTTGCCAGCGGCGCAGCTCAAAGGGGAGCAGCAGATAGGGTAAAAAGTGGGCGTTGTAGATGGTGAGGGGTTGCCCCGGCAGTTCGATGTGGGTTGCCAGCACGGCTTGGGTGAGCGGCGGCTTGTTGTAGACGTGGTAGCTTGAGATGGGGTAGCGGGAGAGGGTGGCAATGTGTCGGTCGCCGCTGCCCTCGGCCCAAACGTGATGCAGTTGCAGACGGTCGGCAAGTGTGGCAACTACGTCGGGGTCATCGGCTTCGTTGAGGGCAATGATGTCGGCGTTGAGGTGGGCGAGGACGGCGTGGATCGCATCTACGCGGTCACGCCCGCCAAATTCCAAGTTGTAGGTGACGATGCGAAAAGGGGTCAACGGCCGTTCTCCATTTCCTGATGCCACAGTTGGGTAGTGAGGATGCCGGTGAGCAAACGGCCGTTATCCCCTTTCCCCGCCTGATGGTCTGCTCGCAGACGCGCCACCGTTTGCGGCCGAAAATACCCCGTTTCAGCCAGGGCGGTGGGGTCGAGGCAGCTTTCGACCCAGGCGGGCAGCGTGGGGCTGCGCCACCAGGCGGCGTGGGGGCTGGCTAACCCTTGTTTGGGGCGTTGCGTAACGGCCGTTGGCAAAAGATCACGCATTCCCAGCCGCAGCAGCCGCTTGTTCATCTGCCCGTTGAGCTTAAGTTCTGGCGGCAACTGGGCCACAAATTCCCACAGCCGATGGTCTAAAAACGGGGGGCGAGCTTCCACGGAGCTTGCCATGCTCATCCGGTCTACCTCCAAATTGATAAAATCTACCAGCCGGGTTTGGGATTCGAGGTGGAGGAATTGGTGCAGGGGCGAACGGCCGTTTATCCCCTCCAGCGAATGCACCGGCAGCAAATCATTGGCAAAGTTGGTTTGAAACAGCTCATTCACCAACGTTGCATCAGCCACCTGCTGCCACAGATAAAACCGGCTGACTGGCTCCTTGCTGCCGTGCGCCAGCACGCGACGGCCGGCGGGGGAGATGGGGAGCGGCAGCTGCGCCAACTGGCGGCGCACCATGCCCGGCAGGTTGAGCAGTGGGCGCAAACGCCGGTCGCCGTCGTACCAATGGTAGCCCCCCAGCAGCTCATCCGCCCCCTCACCCGTCAAAATAACCTT
>JAGQGA010000329.1 GCA_020432595.1 Anaerolineales bacterium
TTGGCAAGCTCACTGTATTTGGTTGGCTCTAGAAAGCGAAAAGCCAAATCCTCAATTTCCCACTTAAGCTGCCAAATTCCCAGCCGATTGGCAAGTGGAGCATATAGATTTTGAGCTTCCGTTGCTAGTGCCACCTGCTGCGAACGCTCCAGCTTGCCGGCCGTGCGTAAATCAGCCAGACAGTCGGCTAGCCGCACCATCAGTGCCCGAATATCTTTTTCAATGGTAAACAGAATGGCACTACGCAGGGTTTCCAGCGTTTTGTTGCTGCCGTTTAATTGGTGCGATTGTTCGTGGGTAAAACTTTGGATATGGTCTAGCCCCGCAACCATGCCCGCAATCTCTTTCCCAAAATGATGCCGCACCTTGGCTTCAGTGATACCGGTGTGGGGTAGCAGAATGTCGTGGAGCAAGGCCAGGGTCATGGAGGTGTCGTCGAGTTTTAGCTCGCTGATGATTTGGGCGACGGCCATGTCATGTTCGATATAAGGCTCCCCTGATGGACGAAGCTGTCCTTTGTGGGCGTTTTCAGCAAAGGCGTAGGCAGTGAGGATTTGTTTAACGGCCATTTCACTTTTTGCCACCGCTGGCATAGATTCGATCAAATCCGGTAAGGACAGCAATTGTGTTTTGGTCATGATGTTCCCCCAACAAAAAACAGGCGTACCCTGGGACGGATGCGCCTGTTTTATTCTTAAAGATACAGATTGTTACTGCTTCAAAAAACCAATAACAAGAACGGGCAACCCCAAGATGTTACTCTGTCGCTGTGCCATTCTCCCGCTTTACAAAACTGTTAACCTGGTTGCGAACCTGCCCGGCGCGATCCTTGCCTGCATCCAGGACAATGCGTGCCTGCTCTTGCATTTGCCCTGTCACTTGGTGCGCCTGACTGCGAGCATCAGCAAAAGCGGTGCCAGCCCGATCACGCACATCTTTGGTTGCCTCGCCAGCCTGTTGGCGCACCTGCTGCAGCCGCTCATTGCTCATCTGGCGCAAATCCTGGCTCTGGTTCATTAACTGCGACCGGGTTTCAGACCCAGATTGTGGGGCTAAAATAATGGCTGTAGCTGCACCAACCAGACCACCAATAACGAATCCGGCTAAAAAGGCTCCCAGATCGTTGTTGTTCTCGCTCATAATGCTATCAAACTCCTTACTCAACCGATATACTTCAGAATTGTTTATACGTTGCTGCGAGCAAAACGGCCGTTTTGCAGCCAACGGACAACCTGAATTGTCCCCAGCCCGCTGCGAAAAAACAGAAAAATAACAGATTTCTCAGATAATTTTTAATCGTGCAGATTACGACGGGGATTACCAAGCAGCACCGTTAGACCGCGCCGAATACCAGCCATATAGCTACTGGCTTTCGTAACAGGCTTCACCACATTTTGCGACACAAACTGTGTGGTGCCGCGAATGGTGCCAACGGTTTCATTGGTCTTTTGCAAAATGGGCTTGACCTCAAACTCAATCATATTGATGAGCCGGATCACCATAATAAGAAGCAATATAAAAGCAACACCGAAAATGCAGGATTCCAGTGCCAGCGCAATAATGACAATATCGCGGATGGCTTCCAACTGTGGCCCACTGTTGCTTGCCAGCCACAGAATGCCCCAAATAAACAGGCCAACAAGGAGCAAAATGCCAACAACGCCTAAAACAACGTAAAGGGTCGGAACTGCTTTTTTTCGATTCGCTTGATAGTTGGTTGTGTCAGTATTCATGCGTTTATCTTAACGGATAGAGTATAACATCAAAAATTAAGGCATCCAAAAATTCACGCTGTCTATTCGACATTTTCGTCAATTTGCTCCTGCCCGGCCAGCCACCAACTGGCAATGAGGGCAATCCACGCCCCCAGGCTGGCACTAAACAGATGCAGCACGCCTAGCTTGAGCACTTCAACGTTCAGCAGGTCGCCCACGACGTGGCCGAGGGCAAAACCAATCCAGGCAGCCAGGACATAGAGCAAAATATGCCGTGCCGGGCCGCCCAGCAGCAGGTGAAAGCCAGAACCGTAGGCGGTGGCAAGCAAAAAGCCAAGAACAACGCTGGAAGCAAGGGTACTCATGAGACACGCAGTGTAAGAGGGATGGTTGAGGTGGGCTGAAGCTCGCCATCATCCTGCTCATAATCGGCAATGATGCCGCCGCCTAAACAAATGGCTCTGTCAAAAAAGACTGTCCCTTGTCCCGGCGTAATGCCAAAAACCGGCTCCCAAAATTCTACTACCGCCTCCTGATTGGGTAGCGGTGTCACGGTTGCCGCTGCACCCGCTGCCTTATAGCGAATTTTGACGGCGGCGTGAATCGGTTCAGCCGGGGGTATGCCAACAATCCAGTTGACATTGCGCACGCGCAGTCGCTGCTGCCCCAGTCGTTCGCGTGGCCCCACCACCAGGGCGTTGCGCTGGCTGTCTTTGGCAACGACATAGAGCGGCTCGGCTGACGAGATGCCCAGCCCTTTGCGCTGGCCGATGGTGTAGAAGGGGAGTCCAGTGTGGTGGCCGAGAAAACGGCCGTTTTCATCCACAATCTCTCCCGGCTGCGCTGCCCGCTGGCTGTATTCACGCAAAAAACGACGGTAATCGTTGTCGCCCAAAAAGCACAAATCCTGGCTTTCCTGCTTCGAGGCCACCGGCAGCCCAAACCGCCGCGCCAATCCCCGCACCTCGTCCTTCGTATATTCACCAACGGGGAACAGCACGTGGGCAAGCTGCTGCTGCGTCAACATGTGGAGTACATACGACTGGTCTTTGGCCGTGTCCACCCCTTGGCGCAGTTGATAGCCCGTTGCGGTTTGTGCCACCTGAGCATAATGTCCCGTCGCCAGAAAGTCGGCATCCAGCGCCAATGCCTGCTGTAGCAAATAGGTAAAGCGGATTTGGCGATTGCACTCGATACACGGGTTGGGGGTGCGCCCCTGTTCGTGTTCGTCAATAAAAAATTGGACGATGGTGTGGCGGAAATAATCTTTGACATCCAGCACGTAAAACGGGATGCCCAGTTGGTTGGCAACCCGTCGCGCATCAGCCATCTGATCCGGCGTACAGCAGCGGTTCAGGGCGGGTTGTTCCCCCATCCCCGGCTCGCTCCACAGCCGCATCATCATGCCGATGACCTCGTACCCCTGCTCCACCAGCAGTGCTGCTGCCACCGAACTGTCTACCCCGCCGCTCATCGCCACGACGACGCGCTGGGAATTGTTGTTTAAGTTAGTCACGTTTCAAAAAGTTTCGTTTGTTATGCCCACAAAAGTGGGAGTCCAGAAAGATGGATACCCGCGTTTGCAGGTATGAAAGGTTGTTAAGCAAACATTACATGAATTTTTTGCAGTTTGGCAACCAGGCGGGGGAGGGTTGCCACCACCTGTTCGATTTCGTCCGTTGTATTGTGTCGTCCTACCGTTAGCCGCAGACCACCTTTGGTCCATTCACGCCCCAGCCCCAACGCTTCCAATACGGCCGAGGGCTTGGGGTCGCCGCTTTTGCAGGCGGAGCCGCTGCTGGCGGCAATCCCGGCCATGTCGAGGTGCATCAGCAGATCGTTGCCGTTGAGGTGGCGGAAGGCGAAGCTGGCGTTGTGGGGCAGCCGGTTGGTGGGGTGGCCTGTGAGGATGGCGCTGTCAGAAACGGCCGTTAACACCCCCTCAATCAACCGATCCCGCAGCTGTTGATAATGCGCCACCGTCTCCGGCAAATCAGCCATTGCCAATTCCAGTGCCTTGGCCGCGCCCACGGCAAACGGCACGTTGACTGTGCCCGCCCGCAGCCCGTTTTCATGGCTGCCGCCCGTCAGTTCCGGCTGCAGTTCCACCCCTTGCCGCACATAAAGCATCCCCACCCCTTTAGGGCCGTAAAATTTGTGCGGGGCGACACTTAGCAAATCAATGGGCTGCTGGGCAAGCTGCCACCGTTGCACCGCCACTGCCTGCACCGCGTCGGTGTGAAACAGTGCCCCGTGAGCGTGGGCAATGGCTCCCAGTTCGTCAATGGGCTGTAGGGTGCCAATTTCGTTGTTAGCGGCCATGATGCTGACCAGCACGGTATCAGGACGGATGGCAGCTTCAAGGTCGGCCGGCCGTACTTGGCCGCTGTGGTCGACGGGCAAAATGGTGAGGTCGAAGCCGTGGTGGGTGTGAAGGGAAACGGCCGTTTGTCCCACCGCACTATGCTCAATACAGCTTGTAATCAAATGGTTGCCCTTGCCATTCGCCCGCGCCGCCCACATTGCCCCCCGCACCGCCAAATTGTCACTCTCTGACCCGCAGCCCGTAAACACAATTTCTTCTGATGCGGCTGCACCCAGCAGTTTCGCCACCGTTGTCCGTGCCTCTTCCAACGCTTGCTCTGCTTGCCGCCCAAAAGAATGGTGCGATGACGGATTGCCATATGTCTCCGTCCAAAACGGCAGCATCACCTGCAATACCTGTCGGTCAAGTTGGGTGGAAGCACCGTTGTCTAAATAAATACGCTGCTTTTGCATCTTACATCCTTAATCAGTTTCAAATCTACCTGATGTAGGTTAGCAAGGTTAATCCGCTTTGGCAACTCATGGTTCACCAAAGCGTTACAGTCAATCAGGCGTATAAATTAGATTAGATGGAGATATAGAGGGATTCAAGGGGGTGTTTTGATAGATGCCCCTTACCGTTCGGCCGTGGGGAGGCAAACGGTAAAGGTGGTGCCACGTCCTTCTTCGCTGGCAACAGTGATAGTGCCAGCATAGCTTTCCACGCTTTGTTTTACCATGTAAAGCCCTAATCCCGTCCCGGCAATGCCGCGCTCCACGGCTACCTGGGTGCGGTAAAAACGCTGGAACAGGTTGGGCAAGGCGTGTTTGGGGATGCCAATGCCCTCATCGCGTACCTGCACCCGCAGCGTGTTGTCGTTTTTCAGGTCGGCACTGACCTGAACGGTGCCCGACAGCGTGAATTTGATGGCGTTTTCCACCAGATTTTTGAAGATGAGGTGCAGCGTGTCGGGATTCACCATCACGTCTGGCAAATTGGGCTGGATACGCTGCCGGAAGATCAGCCCTTTTTCGGTGGCCTGGTCGGCCATAGCGGGGAGCAGTTCCTCGAAAAAGGCATTGATGCCAACGGGTTCTGAACTGCGCTGGAGTTCGCGGGCTTCTTGTTTGGCAAGCTGCAGCATTTGGCGCACCATTTGCTGCAAACGGTCGCTTTCGCGCTCGATAACACCCAGGAAGCGATCCTGCTTTTCTTTTTGCTGGGCTTTGCCCTCGCGCAGCAGCCGGGCATACATCAAAATGGTTGCCAGTGGCGTACGGAGTTCATGAACGATGCCGTGGAAGAAGTCATCACGCATCCGTTCGACTTCGCGGATTTGGCGCAAATCGCTAAAGACAAAGATTACCTCATTGATTTGGCCGTCTTGGTGTTGCACTGGCGCACCGCTGATGAGAACGGGGACGTAGTTGCCATCTGTTTGCCGCAAATCGGCCGCCAGTTGCGGGAACTCACCCTTGGCATGACGTACCTTTTGGGCAAATTCAGAAAACTCAGACTTTTTAAGCTGGATGATTTCCTTCGCGTTTTGATTAAGTAGGCTGGTGGTACGAGATTGCAGCAGACTTAGGAGGGCATCGTTGGCGTGTGTGACCATGCCATCGGCGGTGGTGGTAAGCATCCCTTCTGACATGGAGCTAAAGATGGTCTCGATACGTCGCTTTTCGGCGATTACATCTTGATGCAGCCGGGCGTTTTCGATGGCAGCGGCGAGGGAGCCACCGATGGCTTGCAGCAAGCGTAAATCGTGCTGGGTGAATTTGCCGGTTTGTTTGTTGATGGCTTGCAGCACGCCAATGATCCGGTCTTCAACTTGCAGGGGGATGCAAATCATGGATTTGGTTTGGAAGCCGGATAGTTTGTCAACGTTGGAGTAGAAGCGGTCGTCGGCGTAGGTGTCGTTGATGATGACGGGCTGGCGGTTTTCGGCTACCCAGCCGGCGATGCCCTGACCTTGTTTGAGGCGGATGGGGGGCATGTCTTGGAAGCGGTTGCCCATGACCATTTTGACAAATTCAATGTCGCCATTGGGGTCTCGCAGCCCTACTGAGAGTTCTTCAACGTTGAGGGTGCGGCGCACGGTGCCGGTGAGCTGTTTGAAGATAGTGGGCAGGCTGAGGGTGGAGGTGAGGGTGTAGCTGATGTCGGAGACGACGGCGAATTCTACGTCCTGGCGGTCGGTTTGGTGGCGCAAATAAGCGCGGTCGAGGAAGACGGTGACGTTGCTGGCAAGCGGTTCCAGGGTTTGCTCGGTGAGGATGCTGTTGGGGGTGGGGTCTATGAGGCAGATAGCACCGGGCGGAGTG
>JAGQGA010000032.1 GCA_020432595.1 Anaerolineales bacterium
CCCGGCCACCACATTGGCTCCATATTCCCGCGCCCGCTGCTCCGTTTCGTCGGGGTCAATGCCCAGCAGCCGTAGCTGCAGCCCCAGCCCGCGCTGCTTGCCGGCCGTCAGGTCAGCATACCACGGGTGTTGGTCGTGGGTGTGGTCGGCGTGGAGCATCAGTTCGGCCGGCCCCACGCGCACGGCACCAAAGTCAATGTCATAGTAGTGGACTTCGGCAGCAAAGACGGCCTGGTAGAATTTAACGGCCGTTTCCACATCCCGCACCATCAAATTCAACGACAGCGGTGGCAGCAGCGCCCCATAGCGAAATCCGGGCATCCACGGATTACCCACACGTTTTTTTTGTCCCATTTTTTACTCCCTTTTCTGACGGGCAAAGACTACCCATTGTTGATAAAGCATCATTCTCCTGGCATCAAATTAGCCAATGATTCCTATGGGCGATCTCCATGAGCGTTAGCATAATCACCCCCTTCATTGTACCGCATTTTGTATCTCTGTATCATAGCCAAACGTAACGGTCGTTTTTTACCCCAAAATCTAGTCAACCAAGGAAACTGTGATGCTTCGTTTACGCTTCAAACCCGCTCTTCGCTTTCTGCTCATCGTCTTTGCGCTTTATCTGGCTGGTCTGCTGCTGGCTGGTTGGGGAGGAGGACGTACATGGCAAACGGCCGTTTACGCCAGCACCATTGAAACCATCGCCGACAACTTTGATAATGGCAGCAGTTCAACCGGCATGAGCGGCAACGATGGCACCCTGGCCTGGATTGGCGACTGGAGCGACGGAGGAGACATTTGGATTCAGACTTCCACCAACTGGTGCGCCTCTGGCTACTGCCTTCGCCTGATTGCCGATAACGCCAACCCACAAACAACCAGCGAACGTCGCGCCGACCTTTCGGCGGCGGCCACAGCTACCCTTACCTTTGATTACACGGCCTATATCGGCACTTCGGCCGGCCGCGTTTACGTGGAAATTTCCAACGACGGCAGCAATTATCTCACCCTCGACTCCCTACCCGCTCAATATGGTGCCGTCACCAAATCCTACCCCATTCCCGCCAGCTACCTAAGCTCCACATTTCGGCTGCGCTTCCGCACCGTTGGCACCAGCCCCTGGACCGATGCCTATATTGACAATGTCATCATCACCCTCAACAGTGCCAGCCCAACGGCCACCCCAACCGGACAAGGCAGCGTCAATGTCCGCATCACGCAGGGAGCCGATGACGTGGAAGAACGCGCCAGCGATGGGTTAATTTATGACGACAGCAGCGACCTAGAATTAGGCGACGACCCAGCCACGCTGGGCGAGCAAACCATTGGGCTGCGTTTTCCAAATGTCCAAATCCCACAGGGAGCCACCATTACCAACGCCTACATTGAGTTTGAAACAGACGAAAAGGGGAGCAGCACCACCAACGTCACCTTTTGGGCGCAAGCCAGCGACAACGCGCCTGGCTTTGGCACTTCGGCCTATGACGTGAGCAATCGGGCAAAAACAATCACCAGCATCACCTGGAGCAATATTCCCGCCTGGAACACCGTTAGCGAAAAGCACCAAACCCCTAATCTTGCCAGCATCGTGCAAGAAGTGGTTAATCGCGGTGGCTGGAACAGTGGCAACAGCATCGTCTTTGTTGTAGATGGCTCTGGTACGCGCACGGCCGAGGCCTACGATGGCGAGCCAGCCAATGCCCCCTTGCTGCATGTAGATTACGTGCAGGGCGGCAACGCAACCCCGACCTTGCCACCAACATCTACCTATACCCCATTACCCAGCCCCACCAACACCGCCACAGCAACTTTCACGCCATTGCCTACCCACACTGCAACGGCTACAACCACACCTACTACCCTACCAACCGCCACGGCGACCGCAGGCAGCAGCACCCAAACCATTGCTGTCCGCGTTAACAGCAGCCTTGATGATGTGGAAGAGCGGCTGTCTGATGGCTATATCTATACCAACAGCAGCGACCTTGAACTGGGGGATGATTGGCAAACTGTTGGGGAGCAAATTGTCGGGCTTCGCTTTAACGGGCTGCAAATTCCGCCGGGTGCCACCATTACCAATGCCACCATTGAGTTTGAAACGGATGAAACGGGCAGCAGCAGCACCTCCGTGACTTTCACCGCCCATGCTGCCGATCATGCGCCAGCATTTAGCCTAAGCAACCATGATGTGAGCAATCGGCCGCAAACCACGGCCAGCGTGGCCTGGAATAACATCCCAGCCTGGAACACCGTCAGCGAAAAGCACCTCACGCCCAACCTCGCCAGCGTGGTGCAAGAAATTGTCAACCGCAGCGGCTGGAGCAGTGGCAACAGCATCGTCTTTATCATTGACGGTTCTGGCACCCGCACTGCCGAAGCGTATGATGGCGAATCGGCCAACGCGCCATTACTCCGCGTGGAATTTGTCACTGGGCCGGTGACACCCACCCTTACGCCGCAACCAACAAGCACTTTGCCACCGACCAACACACCACAGCCAACCAACACGCCGCAGCCAACCGCCACTGGTGCCGCTCCCACGCCCACGCCCACCCCGACAAACACGCCAACACCCCCTGCACCTAGTGGCAGCGTCCATTTTGCCATCATTGGTGATTTTGGCACCAACACCAGTTCTGAGGCAGATGTGGCAGCCATGGTTGCCAGCCACAACCCGGAATTTATTGTGACCGTTGGCGACAATCGCTACAGTGGACTTTCGTTTGACACGGCCGTAGGACGCTATTACTGCAATTACTTGAAAGACGTGACGAGCGGTACCTATTGTGCTGGCGGCAACAGCCCCACCAATGCCTTTTTCCCGGCTCCCGGCAACCATGATTATGATGAAAGCGGCGGGATTGGCCTCTATCTTGACTATTTCACCTTGCCCGGCAGCGGCATTGCCAGCAGCCATAGCTCTGGCAGCGAACTTTATTATGATGTAGTTCAGGGGCCAGTTCACTTTTTCATTGTGGACAGCGAAGCGGCCTACAACTCTTCGGCCAGCTATACGGCGCAGCAGAATTGGCTACAGACGCAGTTGGCAAGTTCAACGGCCGTTTGGAAGCTCGTCATTGTCCACCACCCGCCCTACTCTTCCGGCTATCATGGCTCACAGTCATACATGCAGTGGCCCTATGCCAGTTGGGGAGCGGATGCCGTGCTGGCTGGTCACGACCACCATTACGAGCGTATTATGCAAAACGGCATCCCGTACTTTGTCAATGGGGCAGGGGGACGCGGCCTTTATGCCGTTGGTGCCAGCGTGCCCGGTAGCCAGGTGCAGTATAATGGCGATTACGGTGCCATGATTGTAGATGCCAACAGCGACACCCTCACCTTCCGCTTCTTGACGCGCACCGGGGTACAAATTGACAGCTACACGCTGGGTGCGACCACGCCTCCAACGCCTACACCCAGCCCTACTCCCGGTGGCTCCACACTTTCGGCCGGCTGTGGCGGCTCTGCCACCAGCTACCTGGGGTATCGCTCCCTCACGTCCAGCGGCGTTGCCCGGCAATATTACCTGTCGGTACCCGCTAACTATAACCCCAACAACAGCTACAACCTTGTCTTTGGCTTTCACGGTCTGAACTATAACGGCAAAAATATGCGGACTTATTTGCGGCTGGAAACGACCGCTGAGGCAAGCAATACCATCTTTGTTTACCCCAACGCCCTATACCGCCACTGGCCGGAGTTTGGCAGCAGCTACTATGCGATTGGCTGGCTGACAGGGCAAACCAGCAGCAATGAGGATTTCATCTTTTTTGATGATACGCTGGCAGCGGTTGCTGATGATTACTGCATTGACTTGGCGCATGTTTATGTGACGGGGCAAAGCTGGGGGGGCGATATGGCGAGCAGCATTACCTGTGCCCGTGGAGATGATATTGCAGCGGCAACGGCCGTTGCTGCCAACGGCGACTTCTTTTTTACCGGCGCAAACTGGGGCTACCTGGACAAATACCCCACCATTACCTTTGCCGATTGCCAGCGCCCTGTGCCGATGATTACCTATCGTGGAGCCAACGACAGCTACCAAACGGGTAAGGCAAGCGACTGGTGGTATGGCGTAAACCAGTGCCAGACACCGGCCGGAAGCGCTACCAAGGAAAGCATTACGGTAGACGGCCGTTATGAAGACAGCGGCTGCGTGGCTCCCAACATCTACGTTCGCTACAGCAATGCCTCCTCCAGCTACTATCCGGGCAGCGACCACCAAATCCCCGACACATTTGAAGACGAAACCATGACATTCTTCTTGCAGCATTAATGGCTGGCGGCAGATAACCGGCGGTAACCAGTTACCGCCGGTTATCCGCCGTCTCTTCTTTGACGCAACGCCCACAACATCTTAAAATACCCTTATTAACTGCAACCAAATCTTTTTACCAAGGAGCAAACACCATGGATCCATTAGGTGCTGTGATCTTTGTCATTTTCTTTATCCTCGTCGTGGTCGCCATTGTCGCCCCACGCTACATTAAGGAAGAAAATAGCGGCAGTATTGATGATTAAACGGCCGTTTACCCACAACCAACCACCTCTACCAAAAAGCCTCGCCAGCCATTCCCGCTGCGAGGCTTTTTATTCCTGCGGATGAAACCCAAACGACTTCCCGTTGTTGTTCTCACCCTCCTTTTGCTAACCGCCGCCGGTTGGTGGGGCTACGCCACCTTGTGGGGCTATATTGCCCTGGCAAACGCCCCCACCGCCACCGCCGAGCCGCCGCAAGTGGTTCGCATTTACTACGACACCCTCGACGACCTGCTGCAACTGCAAGAGTATGACGTGTGGGAAATCAACAACCTGCGGGAAAAATATGTCCTAGCCGCCGTCAGCGAAGCCAGCATCCCCGGCATTGAGGCCATGGGGTTTCGCGTGATGGTGGATGAGGCAAAAACGGCCGTTTTCCGCCAAGACCTCCGCAGCCAACCATTCAACAACGGCTACCGCACCGTTGCCGAACTATACAGCGACCTCGAAGCCGCCAACGCCGCCCACCCCACCCTCACCGAACTCGTCACCTACGGCCAAAGCCACTGCCAAATCCAGGGCAATTGTGTCACCCCCAACGGCGACACCATCCCCGGCCAAGATCTCCGCGCCCTCCGCATCACCAACGAAGCCATCCTCGGCGGCAGCGTCATCTCCGGCACACAAATTATCAGCAGCACCAAACCCGTCCTCTTTGTCATGGCAAACATCCACGCCCGCGAAATCACCACCCCCGAACTTGCCATGCGGCTAGCCGACTGGCTGCTCGATGGCTACGGCACCGACCCCGATGCCACCTGGCTGGTAGATTGGCACGAAATCTGGATTGTCCCCACCGCCAACCCCGACGGCCACTGGCTGGTGGAGCTTGGCACCCAGCCCCCCTACAATGGCAACCCACTTAACCAGCGCAAAAACGCCAACCGGGATGCCAACAACGATGGCGTACCCGACTGCAACGCCTGGCCCCCCAGCGACGGCAGCCAATTTGGCGTAGATCTCAACCGCAACCACAGTTTTGGTTGGGGGCCACCTGGCTCCAGCGCCAACCCGTGCAGCCTCATCTATCGCGGCCCCCGCCCCGCCTCCGAGGTCGAAATTAGCCAGCTTGAAGCGTTTGTCGCCAGCATCATCCCCGACCAGCGCGGCCCCAAATTTACCGATGTCGCTCCCGCCGACACCCAGGGCATCTTTATCACCCTCCACAGCTATAGCCGCCTGGTGCTGTGGCCGTGGGGGTTCACCAG
Source organism: Anaerolineales bacterium (assembly GCA_020432595.1). The sequence continues at coordinate 5,754 of JAGQGA010000032.1, forward strand.
CACCGCCGCCCCCAACAAGGCCGGGCTGGAAGCGATTGGCGACAAGCTGGCAACTTACAACGGCTATCTTTCCTGCCAGCCCACCACCTGTCTCTATGGTGCCAATGGCACCAGCGACGATTGGGCCTATGCCCAGCTTGGCGTGCCAGCCTTTACCTTTGAAATCGGCAGTTCCTTCATGCCCCCCTATGACCAGATTGATTCGGAGCAGTGGCCTGCTAACGGCCCGGCGCTGCAATATGCCGCCAAAATTGCCCGCGCTCCTTACCAGCAGGCGTTTGGGCCGGATATAACGGCCGTTTCCACCCACACGCCCACCCTCACCCTCCACGCCACTCTCAGCGATGCCAACAACGGCGGTCAGCCCATTGCCGCCGCCGCTTACACCGTTGACACGCCATTTTGGGCAGAGGGCGCAGCCCCACAGCCGCTGCAGGCCGATGATGGGGCGTTTGATGAAGTGGTGGAGGACACAACGGCCGTTTTTAACCCTACCACCCTCACCCCCGGCCGCCACCTCGTCTTTATCCATGCCCAGGACAGCGACGGCAACTGGGGTGCAGTCTCCGCCGTCTTCCTCGATGTCGCTGAGACAGTGCCGCGATATAGGCAATATTTACCGTTGATTAGCAAAAATTGAGAATGGAGAATTGAGAATTCCCAATTCCCAATTCTCCATTCCCAATTCTCCATTCATGAAGTTACCAACCCTTTCCAGCGAAATGATGGATGCCATTGTCATCGGACAGCATGGCGATCCCTTTAGCGTTCTTGGCCCCCACCAAATTGACGACCAGTGGATGGTGCGTGCCTTTTTACCGGGGGCAGAAACGGCCGTTTTTGACCCCACCGACCGCCGCTTCAAATCTACCTACCCCATGACCCGCATTCACCCCGGCGGTTTATTTGAAATCGCCGTTAGCCAAACGGCCGCCAAAAGCTATACTCTCATCACTACCTACGGCGACCAGACCATTGAGGTAGCCGACCCCTACGCCTACCCCTCCACCCTCTCCGACCTTGACATGCACCTACTGGCCGAAGGCACCGACCTGCGGATGTATGACAAAATGGGGGCGCAGGTGATGGAGATAAACGGCCGTTTGGGAACCCGTTTTGCCGTCTGGGCACCCAACGCCCAGCGCGTCAGCGTCGTCGGCGATTTCAACCAGTGGGACGGCCGGCGCCACCCCATGCGCTTCCACACCGGTGGCGGCATTTGGGAACTCTTCATTCCCGATCTCGGACAAGGCACTGTCTACAAATATGAGATCAAAACCCGCTACCATCAGTACATGGTCAACAAAACCGACCCCGTTGGCTTTGCCGCCGAACTCCGTCCCGACACCGCCTCCATCGTCTGGGACATCAACCGCTACCAGTGGCAAGACAGCGACTGGCTTGCCAGCCGCGCCAACCACAACAGCCCCCAAGCCCCCATCTCCATCTACGAACTCCACCTCGGCTCCTGGCGGCGCAAAGCAGGCGACCAATGGCTCACCTACGCCGACCTCACCCGCGACCTCATCCCCTACGTCAAAGAAATGGGCTATACCCACATCGAACTCCTCCCCATCACCGAACACCCCTTTGATGGCTCCTGGGGCTACCAGGTCACCGGTTACTTTGCCCCCACCAGCCGCTTTGGCACCCCCGATGAGTTCATGGCCTTTGTAGATGCCTGCCATCAGGCGAACATCGGTGTCATTCTCGATTGGGTACCCGCCCACTTTCCCACCGACCAGCACGGCCTCGGTTTCTTCGACGGCACCCATCTTTACGAACACGAAGACCCCCGGCGCGGTGCCCACCCCGACTGGGGCACCTACATCTTCAACTATGGCCGTAACGAAGTCGCCCAATTTCTCATCAGCAACGCCCTCTTCTGGATAGACAAATATCACCTCGATGGGCTGCGCGTAGATGCCGTCGCCTCCATGCTCTACCTCGACTTTTCACGGCAGCCCGGCGAATGGCTCCCCAACCGCTTTGGTGGCCGCGAAAACATTGAAGCCATTGAATTTATTCGCCGTTTTAACCAAAAACTGCATGAAGCCTTCCCCGGAGCCATCACCATTGCCGAAGAATCCACCTCCTGGCCGGGTGTTTCCGCCCCCGTCGAAGCCAACGGCCTCGGCTTTGACTTCAAATGGAATATGGGCTGGATGCACGACACGCTGCAATACATCAAAAGCGACCCCGTTTACCGTTCCTACCAGCACGGCACCCTCACCTTCTCCATGATGTATGCCTTCAGCGAAAATTTTGTGCTTCCCTTCTCTCACGATGAAGTTGTCCACCTCAAGCACAGTATGTTGGACAAAATGCCTGGCGACGTGTGGCAAAAATTCGCCAACTTGCGCCTGCTCTACGGCTATCAGTGGAGTCATCCCGGCAAAAAGCTGATGTTTATGGGGGGCGAATTCGGCCAGTGGCAAGAATGGAGCGAAGCCCGCAGCCTCGATTGGCACCTGCTTGACGCCTGGTATGAATACATGGACAAACCCCACCGCGAGCTACAAAGCTTTGTTCGTGACCTCAACCACCTTTACCAGCAGGAAAAACCACTGTACGAAGAAGAACATGATTGGACAGGATTTGAATGGGTGGATTTTCAGGACGGCAACCGCAGCATTTTGGCCTACAAACGGCTTGCTCCGTCTACAGGCGAAGAACTGCTGGTGATATGTAACTTCACCCCTGTTATCCGCAATGGTTACCGGCTGGGCGTGCCGGCCGTCGGGCAATACAGCCAAATTTTGAACAGCGACGACAAAAAATATGGCGGTAGTGGCATTGTCGCCACTGAACCCATTGTCACCGAGCCAGTAAGCTGGCACAATCAAGCACAATCTATTGTCTTCACGCTGCCTCCGCTGGGGGCGGTTTTTATCAAGCAGACATCTTAATGTAGCCGAGGATTGGAATCCTCGGCTACGCAGGCAAGAGGAAACATCTCATGGCTTCATTACGTGTGTTGGAAGTGGCGGGAACGCCCTATGAAATGGGGTACGCCCACGGCTTGGCGTATCGGGACGACATCCGCGCCTTTACCGAAAGCCGCATGGCGCTGTGCAGCGATCCCAACTGGACGGGGCGCGACTTGAACCGCGACGACATTGTAGCCCTGGCGGAGGCGTGTTTGGCCGAGCATGAAGCGTATGCACCGGAGTTGGTAGAAGAAATGCGCGGAACGGCTGCCGCCACCGGTCTCAGCCTGGCCGAACTCATCGTCGTCAACGGCTTTACTGACTTCATTGATGTGGTCTACAACGTGGACAACAGTGGTTTTTCGCGCAACGGCACCAAGTATGTTTCTGACAACTGCACCGCCTTTATTGTGCCCGACAAAGCGGCCAATGGGCAGGGGTTCTACGGCCAAACGTGGGACATGAACGCCGATGCCACCCCCTACGTCATTTTGCTGCGCGTTCGCCCCGACAATTTGCCCTCGGCGCTGATGTTTACCATCACCGGCTGCGTGGGGATGATTGGCATGAACGATGCCGGGATTGCCATTGGCATCAACAATTTGATGGGCAGCGATGGGCAGGTGGGGGTGACGTGGCCGTTTGTGGTGCGGAAGGCGCTGGCGCAAACCAACATTGAGGACGCGCTGGACTGCGTTTTGAACGCCAAGCTGGCGGGTGCCCATAACTATTTGCTGTTTGACAAAAACGGCCGTGGCTACAACGTGGAAGCGATGTCCACGGCGTACCATCTGACCGAACTTGGCCCTGAGGACATTGAGAGCATTGTCCATACCAACCATTGCCTTTACCCCAACACGTTGTCTGTGTCCCGCCCGCGCCCCGGCGATTCGCAAATGACCTCGGAAAACCGGCTGAGTGATGGTTACAAACATTTGTCCAATTTACCCGTTACGCCGGAGTCGCTGATGGAAATGACCCGTGACACCAACGCCATTTGCGTGGCTCCCAAGCCACCGATGTTTGTGGAGTCATGTGGGGCGGCAATTATGCGGCCGGCCACAGGGGATTTATGGGCGGTGTGGGGTCAGCCGGCCTATAACGAATATGAGCATTTTACGGTGATGCCAGAATTGGCAATGGCGGATTAGAAAGTAGGTTGTGTCTTAAAGTTTTCGCTATCTATGAGGGGTGAGTTTGTCGAAGCCCACCCCTCCCTCGACAAGCTCGGACTACGCTGTCTATCAAATGTAGGTAACGAAAACTTGGTGATACTAACGAGACTGGAGATTGGCGATGTGCTATTTGTACGAAAATAAGGTAGAAGATTGGAACAATCATAAAGAAGAACTAAGCCAACTAAACTTTCCTTTGATTATTCCTTCATGTGATGAGCCAGAAATTCAACGCGATTCATTAACCCGTCACATAGCCAATTCATTTGTTAAAGGTAAAGAAAGTCAATTACTTCCTGCAAAACCGAAGAGCGGAAAAACTATTTTGATTTCACAGTTTTGGAAACATTACTCTGGTCAAACAATTGTTTATTTTATTGATCATACGCCAGCTACACAAAATGTTCATAGTTTTCTTTACAGTATATGCTGCCAAATGGCTAATATTCTTGAGAAAACACAACCTGATATCAAGCTTTCTGTTGACCATCTTAATACATATATCACCCAGTATCTTTCTGAATTGCATCAATTATCAATGGATAAGGGTTTGAAGTTTTACATCTTGGTTGATGGGATTGAACATTCTTTATCTGGAGTTATTGGTAAAAGAATCATCGACCACTTGCCATTTCGAATATATCCAGAAAGCCCTTATCTTCTATTAACTATCGACGAATCAAATTTGGATGAGATTCCCGAAAATTTAAGATTACCAGATTTGCAATTACCTCTTGGCTTTGATGAATCACAAACGGAACAATTTTTTGACGGTTTGCTAAGAGCTAAAAAAGCTGCTTATGTTCATAAAAAATATGAGGGCATCCCAGGATATTTGCGTCTTGTTAAAGACGCAATAATTACCAATAAAGATTATGACCTCCAGTTGGCACCAACTGATTTGACGGCCTTGCTTGAACAACAGGTAAATAATGCTTTTTCATCATTGGATAATAATTACAAATATGCTACTGAGATTTTGGCTATATGTGGGACTAGTTTACCTGAGAGCGCATTATCAAAATTTTGTGAGATCAACGATTTCGACTCCACTATATTAAACAAATGTTCTTTGGTTCGTCAGGTAAATAAAAGATATGAAATTGTGAACAAGGAAATCAAAACTATTGTTTGTGATCAAGTGTCTTTCCCGATTAAAAATACCCAAACAAACTTGTTAGCCTATTTACAAAAAAATTTTCTTTCAGAAGAAATAGCCATTGACCATCTGATTTTTGAGTTACACGATCAAGATGAATTACAAAAACGTTTGCAAGTTCAACCAATCCTTAAAACACTTCAAGAACCTACTTTAGGGCTTGTGGCGATTCTTAATCGATTCAATGCAGCGGTGTCAATAGCGCATGATTCACAAGATATTGAAAAGTTATTGTGGGCTGGGACGGGTCTTACTATCGTACGTCGCTTTCCGGATCACCTAATTCATCAAGGTCAAATAGATGCGTTAATTGCATTGGATGAATGGCAACAAGCTGTTGATAGAGTACAGTTATTAAATGATCCGGTTACACAAATCACAACTTTATCTCGAATATATAGTGCATTACGGTTTAGAAAAATAAAAATCTCAGACCAAGTACTTGATGAATTTAAATATAAGATTACAACTTTAAGCAAGGAAGAGGTAGACAGAGAACTTCTCAAGAAGATTGCAATTAGTATCTTGCCTATTTTCCCCGATTTAGCAATTGATATTTTGGAATCCGAAATTGGAGCATTGAAAGAGCAAAGTCTGGTTGAATCTGTCTTAAACAATACTGCCGAGATTAAGGATGATATTGGTGACTATGATGTGCGAAGCACCAAAGACCTTCAAGTCTTTTCTGCTTTTTTAGATCAATATAATTATCAAGAATTTTTAAGTGAGTTACAAAAGTTTCATAAAACAAAAGCAAAAGAGTATGTGATACGGAAATGGTGTTCTGCTAATTCGAAAGATATTCACTTAGCAGATGCTATTGAATTATGGCAAGAGGCAATTATCAATGATAGATATTTTGTTACGCCATTACGATGTCTGAGAGAAATGAGTGGACTACTCATGAACATCCCAATTGAATCACGTCCATTATTGATCAGAAAACTGGAAGTACCCCACCTTTTTGCTCTTGAATCGCCTATAGAAGAATGGATACAAATTCAAACAAACTTAGCTGAAGCCATGTATGAAAGCGATCAGGAATTTAGTGTAAATTATCTCAAAGTGGCATATCAAAAACACTTGGATAATAAATTCGATTTAGACCAATCAGCCTATTATTTAGCAAGATTATTATTAGCTGCTAAAAAGTATTATCCAGAGATAGTTACTGAGGTTGATGATAAGTTTCATGAGATTTTTTATCGATTACGTGATAATTCTGCTAAACAATACAGTACAATTCGGAAAGTATTACCGCTTTTAGTTGAAATTGATAAAGATGCAGCATTAATTGTAGCAACAGAATTAAATACTTTTGAACGGCGTACAAAAGCGATCAAATTAGTATTGACGGAATCCCTAAAGAAATTAGGCGGTAGTGATTTAACTCAGCTTATTGAAGATAGTGCCTCAGCAACAGGACAAATAGAGCTTCCTCGTATGCTGACCATTATTTTTATGGAATTAACAGAAGATGAAGCAAAAATTTCCATTGATAATCTAGATAAACTTAAATCATTCGTAGATGAGTTTAATAGTGTTGAATTAAAAGCTGAATCTTATAAAAATTTAGGCATGCTTTATGCAAAGCAATCAATAGATAAAGCACATGATTGTTTTAATGAGGCTCAGAAATCTTGGCACTTGCTCGACGATATGCGAAAGAAGTTTGCTATTGGTTATGAGATAGTAGAGGAATTAGCAGAGATCGATTTAAATAAGGCAAAAGAGTTTTACGAACTAGTAGAAGGATGTAAAAAAGAAGCAGGTTCCAATCTTGCTGTTGGATTATTAGGAATTGATTACGTAAATTCCATAAACTTGAGTATGCGGGCACTGTCTAAGAAGTATTTGATTAGTCAACCCAATATTGTGCCTAACATAATTGAGAAGATAAGCATAATCCCTGCCATACTAATTAAGGCAAAGCTGTACACAACATTCGCAACTACACTGTATCGTTTAGAATCTATTAAAATGGCAGATGATGTCGTATGTGAACGCTTGCTTCCTATGATCCACAAAGGGGAGCATAGTTATGAACAAATAGCAATTATTCAGGAAATTTTACCAGCTATATTTAGGTATTCTTTACAAGAAGCATTAGATTTAGTTGCCGATATAGATTCGATTTTCATAGATTTTTCATGTTATTTTGCAATTAAATGGCGTTTAGCCGATTGTTTTCTGCCTGATGCCAAAGATATTCCTCTTTCAAAAATTCAATTTCCACAAGATAGACAGGTGCTAGATGATTGTTGCAAGTTAGCGTCTGCAATTGATGAAGATTATCTCATTACCATAACTATACAACTTTTGTGTCGAGCGATATCAACGTCACTAACTAATTCACCAGCTAGACCAAATATTGACCAACTAAAAGCTTATGATTTAACTGTGAATTTAGAGAATATTGTTCATAAAAAGTTGCCGCAAAATGCGAAAAATATCAAGCATGACGGATATAAAATACTTTCGCTTGCAGAAATAAATAAATGTCGAAGTGAGATTTACCATTATCTTCAAAAAACGCCAAGATTAAGCCCTCGTAACTTTGATCGCAAGAGCATAAAAAAGCAATGGGACTCTTTATTTACACAGGCACGTCAAATCATAAACATTTCAGATCGAGTGCTTGTGTTGTCGGAACTAGCGGAATTAAGTCTTGCATATTATGGAAAAGATGGGAAACGCAGATGTGAGGATTTATTAAATGAGGCAAGAGATTTAATAAATCAGATACCTGCCTTGATTGATAGAGCTGAGCGGTTAGAGTATATAGGGTTTGTTTGGGAAAAACTGGGTGATAATGGTCAAGCTCAATTTATTTACAAAGAGGTAGCAAACTTAGCACAACAGTTGGACGGGGTTGATGCCGAACAACGCCTTCGCTCCTTAGTGCAATCGGCTTCTATTATTAGTGACGATTTTGCTGATGAACTTCTTCAAACATTAGATACAAATCGGCTGCCAAGTAGCGTTATTAGTGCAACTGAAATAAAGCACAAAATCGAGAGTTTAGTAGCGAGACCATCCCAAAGTCAACTATCTGGGCCAAAAAACGAACGGGAACATATTCTTTATTCGGCTTATGAAGCTTGGTTATCAAGCTTGATTGTCAACAAACGTATTTCACAAGAACCTAGAGAACTTGTTAAACAATTCAAGGAAAGTCTAAATTATTCTCCTAGCTTGGTTCAACAAGTAGCAGAATGGTGTATAGAGAATATTCAACGAGGGCATGCCAGGTATGAAGATATTGACATTCAAGCTTTTGTGGATCTTGCAGAAATAGTGAATAAAATCTCCCGTTTTGCTACTGACAATAGCGATGAAACTGTTAAATTGTTGCAGGAGAGTACGTCTGTCGTAAGTGATAAGATTGTTTCTTTTGGTGCTGGAGAGTATCAGAAAGCACAGCGTTATATCTTTGATTGGCTTAGGAAAAGTGTTAAAGCAAGTGTGATTTTTTGCGATCCCTATTTTGGGTTATTAGAGCTACTTTATTTACAATATATATCAACTGAATTTCCCATTACAATCATTACAACAGAGCGTGGCATAAATATATTGGATAGTGCTGAAGAAACTCAGAAAAACGTTGTTGATCATTGGAAACAAATTACAGATCAGGAATTGCCTGAGATTACAATTTTTATATACCCTGTATCTTCAGAAGGGAAATTTCATGACCGTGCTATTATCAGTGGTAATAATGCACTCAGTATTGGTCAATCATTAAATGGGTTGGGTAAGAGTCGTGGAATTATTAATTTGTTATCTCCAGATGAAACGCAAGAACTAACTTTGCAATATATCAGCCCATTACTCCAGACATCTATGCTACGTAAAGAACATAGACCCGTGATAATAGAGATTGGATCGAATTAGCAAGATAGAAGGATGTATCTTACTGTACCATCTATGTATAAACCTAAAACGGTCTCAGCCTGTCAGTCTGTCAGGCCAATCGTCTGTCAGTTGAATATCTAGCCTTATTATCAAGATAAAGCGCGGTATCCCTACCGCTAGACCTCTATAATCTGAGCGGCAACATCTGGGAATAATGATGCTGCGACAAATATGATGACCCAAGAATAGAGACGCCGGATCGCAGCGGCGATGGATATGCGCTACGTGGCGGGTTGTGGCTTTCCCAAGTTATGTACAACATTCAGAACTGCGTGCGCTTGACCTGCTACTACGCCTTCCCTCCGTTAGCTGCTCCTACGAAATCGGTTTTCGGGTGTGCGCTTGGTCGCCCATCTCATTGATCACTGAGCACTGTTCTTGGCGGGCGAGTGGTAACGAGTCCCGCCCAAACATCCTGCGCCAGGGGCGCAGGATCGCTAAAATTTTGTTTTGGTCGGGCATCATCGCCCACGCCCACATCGGCAAAACACACCGGGCGTATGCGATATGCCCCTACAACACATGTGCATTTGGTAGGGGCGGGATGACCGGGGTTAACGCCTGTCACGCGGGTTGCCTCGTCTCCCGGTCGTCTCGCCCTTTCCCCCATGCCGTAAAGGGCGCAGGCGAGGGCGAGACGGCGCGGAGAAAACGCAATAGGTTCTGCCTATATCAATCCGCGCCATCCCGCCCCTACGAAAATGTTGGGGCAAATCGGGCGTATCGCATACGCCCCTACGATAATGTTGGGTGTAAGGGGCATCTTAATTGCGGTTTGGTATGATGGTGGCATCTATCCGATTTTGAGGAAATATCATGGATGCGGTGCATCATCACGAATGAAACTAGCGAAGCCCGACGATGGGTGATCCCCTTCGTCCTTCGTCCACGTTCATCTGTGTTTGTCCGCGTCCCATTTTAAGAGGAAAACCATGTCATCACTTTATCCCTTATTATTCAAACCGGTGTTAAAAGATTATATTTGGGGCGGGCGCAATTTGGAGCGGTTGGGGCGAGATCTGCCGGCCGGAATCATTGCCGAAAGCTGGGAGATTGCGGCGCATGAGGATGGGACGACGGTGGTGGAAAACGGCCGTTTTGCCAACCTCCTCCTTACCGAACTCCACGCCCAACTCGGCCTCGACCTCATCGGCAGCCGCTGCGCCTGGGCGCAAGAGCGCGGCAAATTCCCCCTGCTCATCAAGCTGCTCGATGCCAACCAGCAGCTTTCGGTACAGGTACATCCCGATGACGACTACGCCCTGGCAAACGAAGGCAACGAACTGGGCAAAACCGAAATGTGGGTGGTGCTGGATGCCGCCCCTGATGCGGCGGTCATTTTTGGCGTGGCCGAAGGTACCACGCCAGAAGCATTCCGCCAGGCCATTACCGACGGCAACCTGGAACCCTATATGCACACGCTGCCGGTGCAAAAAGGGGATGTGGTCTGCGTCCCGGCCGGGTCGCTCCACGCCATTTTGGCCGGGGTGCTGATTGCCGAAATCCAGCAAAACTCCAACACTACCTACCGCGTCTACGACTGGAACCGGCTGCAAAACGGCAAGCCACGGGCGCTGCACGTGGACAAGGCACTGGATGTGATCAACTTCAGCCAGGTTGCCCCCACGCTGTGCCAACCGCCGCTGATTGCCAACGAGAACGGGGTTGCCCGCTATTTGCTCTGCCAAAATGAGTATTTTGTGACGGAGCGGGTGGAGATGGCAGCGGGAAGCGTGTTTAACGGCCGTTGCGACGGCAGCACGCTGGAAATTTGGGGTGTTATCGCAGGTTCTGCTACAATTGAGGGGGTGGAATTAACGGCCGTTCGCTTCACCCTCCTCCCCGCCGCCCTGGGAACGTTTGCCGTCACCGCCGCCAGCGAACCCGTCACCCTGCTGCGAACCTACGTCGGATAATTGCCACGTTAGCGGTTGACGGACATCTTGGAAAGAAGGACGTCAACCGCATACCATGGCTATTATTCAGAAAAAGATTTGTTTATTAGGCGAATTCGCCGTCGGCAAAACCAGCCTCATTCGTCGCTATGTCGAAGACAAATTTAGCGATAAATATCTCAGCAGCATTGGCGTTAAGGTGTCGCGCAAAAATGTGGAATTGGGCGACAACACCGTCAAGCTGCTGATTTGGGATTTGGCGGGTGGCGAGGATTATACGCAATCCAGCTATCTGATGGGGGCGGCTGGGGCTTTGCTGGTGTGTGATGTGACGCGGGCTGATACATTAACGGCCGTTGTTGCCTACGAACAGCAGCTTAAAGCCATTAACCCCAGCGCCACCTTTGTTCTAGTCGCCAACAAAATGGACTTGCTAAACGACCCCCAGCTCGCCAACGACGCGCTCCACAACGTGCTGCCAGCCACCATCCCCCTTTACTACACCAGTGCCAAAACAGGCCAGAACGTCGAGCAAGCCTTCCTGGCTCTGGCCCAGCAGCTTCGCAACGCATAGCCTGGACAAACCAAAACCCCAAAAAGCCACATGCAAACGGTGCAAAGGAAAATTTTTTGCCTCCTGGCGGTTTGGCGTGAGACAATAGCGGTATGAAACCCCAATCAACCACCTATTTTTTTTCTGATTTTGCTTTTGACACAGGCGAGGTGCTGCCAGAACTGCGGCTGCATGTGACCACATTAGGCACACCAAAGCGAGATGCAGATGGGCAAGTAACCAATGCCATCTTGATTTTGCACGGTACGGGCGGCAGCGGCGAGGCGTTTTTGCGGGAACAGTTTGCCGGGGTGCTGTTTGAGCCGGGACAGCTTTTGGATGCCAACCGCTGCTACATCATCTTGCCCGATGGCATCGGCCACGGCCGTTCCAGCAAGCCCAGCGATGGGCTGCGGGCGCGGTTCCCGCGCTACACGTATGACGACATGGTGCGGGCACAATACCGACTGCTGACAGAAAAGTTGGGGGTAAATCATCTGCGGCTGGTGATGGGCACCTCGATGGGGGGAATGCAAAGCTGGATGTGGGGATATTTATATCCGACCTTTATGGATGCGCTGCTGCCACTTGCCAGCACGCCGGTGCAAATCGCCGGCCGTAACCGGATGACGCGACGGATGATTATAGACGGGATTCGCCAAGATCCAGCGTGGCTGGGGGGAAATTATGAGAAACAGCCAGCGGGGTTGAAAACGGCCGTTTATGCTCTCCTCTTCATGGTCAGCAGCCCTCTTTACTGGCAAACGCTGGCTCCCACCCTGCCCGAAGCCGACACCCTTTTTGACCAACTTGTGGCTGATTACATGAGCCGGATGGATGCCAACGACATGATTTACCAGTTTGACGCT
>JAGQGA010000330.1 GCA_020432595.1 Anaerolineales bacterium
ATGTACCTGCCTGACGCTACCGGCGAAGAACTCCTCTTAAAAATCCGTCAGGATACCCGTTTAGCAAAGACCCGCGTTGTCATCGTCACCGCATTTCCCCAAACCACTCGCTTTATGGCCGCCAAAGCTGACACAGTGCTTTGCAAACCCTTACGGCTAGAGCAAATGCGGCATATCGCTTCCCGCTTTTACCCCACCAACCGCGAAAACTCCACAGAAGATATATTGCTTTCACCCAACTAAACGAACAAAACCAGCTTTCGCATTGGGCTTACGCCTCTAATAATTTATACTCCTTTATACTGAACAGGTAATCCATAACACCAGCCTAACCGAGCAGCCTGATGCGGTTAGCTGTATATAAGGAGTACAGTGTGGAGATAGTTGAAAATTTAGCCAATTGGTACGATGAATATCGTGCTGGTTGGCTGGCACATTACCAACAGACCGGGCAAACCGATTTCCAGCTTTACAAACGGCCGAAAAACGAAAACAGTCCAGGCATTCCGGGCATCAATCTGGCTCAGAGCCGCCTCATGTTCATCACCACTGCGGGGGCTTATTTGTCAGCCGGCCAAGAGCCATTTGATGCGGAAAATGATCTGGGTGATTATTCTATCCGTCAGTTTAGCTCAGACGTAACCTTTGACCAGTTAGGCTATGCCCATACCCATTATGACCACGCAGCCGTCAATGCTGACCCGCAGGTGCTGATGCCACTAACCCATTTGCGCCACAAAGTAGCGGACGGAGAAATTGGTGAGTTAGCCCCCTCAATTATCAGCTATTGTGGCTACCAGCCAGACCTCAAGCAAGTGGTTGAGACCATGATCCCCCAAATTGTGGCCGTGGCGCTGGCCGAAAAAGTAGACGGTGCCCTGGTGGTACCCGCCTGACCGCTTTGTATTCAGTCCGGTGGACTGGTTGCCAGAGCTTTAGAAATGAACGGCATTGCTACCACAACCACCAGTTGGAGTGGCTTCCGCATTGAGTTAGCGAAACCACCGCGCACCACCATCACCTCCTTGGCACGGGGTGCCACCTTGGGGCAGCCCGGTGACAGCGCCCAACAGCTTCGGGTGTTGAATGCCACCCTGGCGCTACTGGCTCAAGATGCGCCCATTCCACCTGTGCGTTTGCGTGAGCGGGCAGAGTAAACGAAAAAGGGGCAATCCAAACGGATTGCCCCTTTTTTGTGCCACTTGACAAGCAAACTATGGCGTTGGCGATTGGACCAAGGCAGGGTCAACCGCTTGCACAAACAGGCTAATTAACTCGTTGGTGTCGGTTTCACCCTGGAAACGCCACGCTGGCTGCAGATAGAACTGCGTTTCTGTCGTTTCCGGGTCGTAGACCGGTGAAAAGATGTAGATAAGATCTACGCTGCTAATTGTGGCTTGCCCAATCTTGTATTCCACATAGGGCATGTCAATAATTGGCTCATCAATGGTTACTGGTGGTACATCTACAATTCGATCCAGGCTTTGCCAGCCAAGAATAACCGTTTCGCCATTTTCATTGAGACCGCGCCAGCCGTTGAAGTAGACGCGCTCGCCATCAGCCAGGTCGGCCGGCGGGTTAGGCAGGATAAAGCTTTGGCCGTCGGTGCTGTTAAAGGTCACGGTGTCGCCGCTGCGGCTAATGCTGCCTTCCAGCCAGATGTATTCATAGCTGTTGTTAACGATTGGTTCCCAGCTTTGCAGCGTCAGCGTGGGGGTTGTTTCCATGTCGTTGACGGTGCCGACGATGCGGATTTGTTGCCCAACGTAGGGGGCGATGGCTTGTAGGTCAGCGTCGCTGGCGATGAGGCGGTATTGGTCAACCATAATGCGGGGTGGGGCATCGTTATTAACGGCCGTCATCACACTTGGATAAGGGAAGATCGTAACCGTGCCACCATTCTGCGGCAGATTTTGCCATGACTTATACAAACTGTCGTCAACACCCGGTACCGGTACTGGGGTTGGGTAGACGTAGTTAGAGCCGGGCGTGGTGAAGAAGGTAATGCGGTTGTAATCAATCTCGCCGCTGGTCAGCAATTCCCAAGCCGCTTGCGCCGACTGAATGGGGTAGTTGCCAATGGCGGATAAATTGCTGAGCGGATTGTAGGCCACGGACAGGATTTGGCCGTTGTTGTTAACGCTGACCATGTATTCGGGATAGTTCACGATGCGCCCATCCAAAATGCGGTGGAATTCCAGATCACTGCCCCATGGAGCCACTACTTCGTATTCAAAATTGAGCAGACCACGGTCGCGCAGGAATGCTTCGGCGATGGGTTTGGCCTGGTCAACGGGCATGGGTTCATAGTTGTAGTTTGGTGCAGCATTTTGGTCATAGTAGTACCAGCCATCTTCACGGACGGCGAGGTTACGCAGACCATCAAAGGTTTGGTAGACGGGGGGCGGTGTCCAAACTGTGCCGTTTTCGTCGGTGTAGGGTTGGTATTGATCTTGATAGAGCGTGGTGGGCATTCCAAACAGCTCCGCCAAGCGTACAGCATCTTCAAGGGTGAGCAGTTTGTTGCCGGGCTGGTGGTAGACAGTAACGGCCGTTTCTCCCTCTGGCAGCGTCGTGTTCAGCACAAAGTTAGTCTTGCCCAGTGGGTTCCATTCTGGGAAGCCCCCATCAACCGGCATTGGGTCAATGGCAATATCGCTAGTCGCTGCGCCACCGCCGCCACCACCCATGCCCATGCTCACGCCTGCCGCCCCGCTGAGGCTAGGCAGCTTTGCCAAGGTTGTTGGGTCAGAGGTCGACACAACTGCGGCTTCACCTTCCTCAACTATTACGGTAGGCGTTATACCCGCCACTGCTGCTGGCTCCACGCTGCCGGGAGCTGCTGCCTGGAACATTGTCCAGGCGAAATAAGCGACTACCGCCAAAATGGCGACAGTTCCAAGTGCAAATACTGGTCGTTTCATGGTAAAAAATTCCTTTACAAATTGGCTGAAACCATTGGTTTCAGGTTGTTGTATTTTTGGCGTTGGCCGCCTGGAGGCACTGCGCGTCAGTTGTGCCTCCAGCGCGGCCACAAAATCAATGTCCGCTTCAGTTGATTGTGCCAGCCCGGCAAACTGGTCAGCCAGATGAGCCAATACCATTACGTCTTCAGACGGCAGCAACCCCTCTGGCAGAGGTTGCTGCTTGAGCTTGCTGGTTATCAAGCTGTCCAGTTCATCGGCTAGCTGTTGCTCTGTCTTCTTCATGCCTTACTCTCCTGCGTAACGTTTAATTGGGTTTGCAGGTCGCGCAGCCCACGGAACAGCAACATACGCACGGCTGCCTCGTTTTTGTCCAACAGTCGCGCAATGTCGGGTACCTCCAGCCCCGCCATGAGGCGAAGCGTGATGACTTCGGCGCGATCTGGGGCGATGGTTTGCAGCTTGCGTGTGACCCGGGCAATGTCAAGCTGCTGGTCGAGTTGTTCGTCGGGGTCGTCGGTATTGGTGTCGGTGAGGGAAACGGCCGTTTCCAAATCCACCTGCGGCTTCTGGCGGCGAAACTGGTCTGCCACCTTATGCCGCGCAATCCCCAACAGCCACGCCACAAATGGCTGTGTGCTGCGGTACGACTTCAACCCCTCCATCGCCGCCAAAAACGTCTGCGATGTCAAATCCTGCGCATCCTGTACATTTCCACCCACCCGCACCAGCACATACCGATACACCCGCTGCACATGCCGCTGGTACAGTTCCGAAAACGCGCCTAAATTTTGTTGCGCCCGCGCCACCAGCATGTCATCCTCTACCACATTCACTGGTTCCAACGGGCTAATCAGTTGCATCAACATCATGCAAGACTGTCTCCTAAAGAAGGTTGGAATGATTTTGTTCCGTTCTATCTCTAATATCGCACTTCGTCACCCATTTATAACAGGCAATTTCAAAATTGGTTTTTTGGTCCTTTGCAACCGTTTGACAGTCCCCCACCCATCATGCAAAATTACCCAACCCAAATAACTTGAAGATTGGAAATTGGAGATTAGCCCATGCGCGGCTGAAATCTCCAATCTCCAATCTCCAACCTCCCATTCATGAACGATCTTTGTTTTCTTCCCGCAACCGAACTAGCCCAGCGTATTCAGCGCAAAGAACTGTCTGCCCGCGAGGTGATGGCGGCTCATTTGGCGCAAATTGAACAAGTAAACCCCCACGTGAACGCCATTGTCACCCTGCTGCCGGAGCAGGCCATGGCCGCTGCCGCTGCCGCCGACGAAGCACAGGCGCGGGGCGAACCGCTAGGCCCCCTGCACGGCCTGCCCATTGCCCACAAGGATTTAGCCAACACCAAAGGGATTCGCACCACCTTTGGCTCGCCCATACTTAAGGACAATGTGCCTGATTTTAACGATTTGATTATTGATCGCTTGCAGGGGGCGGGGGCGTTGACCATTGGCAAAACCAACACGCCTGAATTTGGCGCGGGGTCACAAACGTTTAACCAGGTGTTTGGGGCGACGCGCAACCCATATGACCTGGGCAAAACGTGTGGCGGCAGCAGTGGCGGGGCGGCGGTGTCGCTGGCAACGGGGATGATCCCGATTGCCGACGGCAGCGACATGGGCGGCTCGCTGCGGAACCCGGCCAACTATTGCAACATTGTGGGAATGCGGGTGTCGCCGGGGCGAGTGCCGGATTATCCAAAGGTGCTGGGGTGGGGAACGTTGTCGGTGGTGGGGCCAATGGCGCGAACGGTGTCTGATGTGGCGCTGCTGCTGACGGCGATTGCTGGCCCTGACCGTCGTGACCCGCTTTCAATTCAGCAGCCGGGTAGCCTGTTTGCTCAACCGCTGGCGCGGGATTTTCGCGGGACGAAGGTGGCGTGGAGTTTGGATTTGGGGGAATTGCCGGTGGATGGGCGGGTAACGGCCGTTCTCCAATCCCAACGCCATATCTTCACCGATCTTGGCCTGGAGCTGGTGGAAACAATGCCCGACTGGAGCGGTGCCGATGAAGCGTTCAAGGTGGGTCGCGCCCTATCCTTCGCCCATAGCATGGCTCCCCTGCTAGAAAACCACCGCGATCAACTGAAGCAAACCATCATCTGGAACGCCGAATCTGGCCTCAAGCTGTCGGCACTTGATTACGCCCGCGCCGAAGCGCAGCGCACCGAGCTATATCACCGCGTGCGCGAATTTATGGAAGAGTACGAATACCTCATCCTGCCCGTTAGCCAGGTGCCGCCGTTTGACATCAACCAAGAGTTCATTACCGAAATCAACGGGGGGCAGATGGAGACCTATATTGACTGGATGAAGTCGTGTTACTACATTTCCGCCACCGGCTTGCCTGCCATTTCCGTGCCGTGTGGCTTCACCGACGATGGGCTGCCCGTGGGGGTGCAAATTGTGGGGCGGCACCAGGATGATTTTGGTGTGCTGCAACTGGCGTATGCGTTTGAGCAGGCAACGCAGGTGTGGCGGAGAAGGCCGGAGATTGGGGATTAGAGATTGGCGAGGTGTTCTTCAATTAAAGAATAGGCGTTTGAACAAATTGAACGTTTGGGTTTTGTTGGATGCTTCGTTTGAAAGCAGTGAAGTATTGTTCGATGTCCATAAAGGCAGGAAGGTGTTATGGATTGTCTTGTAGCCAAAATTCGTATAAAGCGGCCCAGCTAATATAATCGGCATTGTCACCAAGCTGGCCTGATTGGAACAAGTTATAGAAAACTGCACTTGGCATTTGATACTGCTTCTCAAAAGCTTGAAGTTGTTGTGACAGATCGCTTTCTTTGATCACAAATGTTTTGTCTGTGGGCGCAGTGATAACAATAACTTTGAGATTAGCATGAGGGTCAATGCCTGTAGGCTGTTTTTTTAAGCGAATGAGGCCGTTACCTTCATAAGTTGCTTCCAAGAGTTCAGACATCGTATGTTCTCCATGAGGATCATTTTTTTGTTCCTACCGATACTATTTTAGCTGAGCCGTCAAGTGGGCGCAGCAGGAAAAAGGATATGATCGAATTACGTGCAGTTGAACCGGATGATTTGTTTAAGCTGAAGTTTTTGCAGGGGGCGGCGTGGGGGCAAAACGGCCGTTTTGTCGCCTACACCCTCACCCACTACGATGCCGAAAGCGACAGCGACGTGGGCTGTTTGTGGCTGGTTGATGTGGACACAGGTGAACAGAAGCAGTTGACCTATGGCAACGACAGCAGCCCGGCCTGGTCGCCGGACGGCCAGACACTTGCTTTTGTAGGCAAACGAGGAGAGACCAAGCCGCAAATTTACCTGCTGCCGCTGGCGGGTGGCGAGGCGCAGCAGTTGACCAACCTGCCGCAAGGGGTGGCCGGTAAACCTGTCTGGTCGCCCGACGGCACACAAA
>JAGQGA010000331.1 GCA_020432595.1 Anaerolineales bacterium
CATTTGAAAGCGTTGCCACTGTCGGCTGTGGCGCATACTGACCCGTGGCCGCATAGCGCACCGCCGCATCATTCCGGTTGCAGGCCGCAATAAATTGGCTAAAGGGAAACCCCATTGCCCGCGCAAACAGCCCACCAGTTAAGTTGCCGAAGTTTCCCGATGGCACCACAAACTCTATATCATCCCGCCCCAGGCAAGCATAAGCATAGGCATAGTAGATAATTTGCGGAATGAGCCGCCCGATGCTGATGGAGTTGGCCGAAGTCAACGCCAAGCCCGCTAAATCAGGGTCGTTAAACGCCTGCTTCACCATGGCCTGGCAATCGTCAAACACCCCATCTACTTCTAGCGGAAACACATTATCAGCAACCCGCGTTAGCTGCTCCTCTTGAAGCTGGCTGACACGTCCTTTGGGGTACAAAATGACAACGTTGATATTGTCTATGCCAGAAAAACCGTGGGCGATAGCACCACCGGTGTCGCCGCTGGTTGCGACAAGCAATGTCACTCGTTGCTGCTGTTGCTGCAAAAAATGGCTCATCAGCCGCGACAGATTTTGCGCGGCCACATCCTTAAACGCTTGCGTTGGGCCGTGAAATAGCTCCAAAATCTGGTATGAGCCAACTTGCCGCAGCGGAATGGGGAAATGCTGGGCAGCCGTGGCAATGTGGCGCAGTGGCTCAGCCTCAATTTCCTCGCCGAACCATTTTTGCAGCACACGATAACCCACCTCTGGCAGCGACACGCCATGTAGGGCAGCCAGTTCAACAGCAGAAAAAGTGGGAAATTTTGTGGGAAAATAAAGCCCGCCATCAGGGGCTAACCCTTGAAACAACGCTTTTTGAAACGTCACCTCCGGGGCTTGTCGGTTGGTGCTATAGTATCGAATCATCTATGGGTATATCTTTTTATGCCAATTCCTCAACATTGCCTGCATGGACGGTCACAAAATCTGGTGAACGATCCCATGTTTCGTCTTCAACCACCGACAGAGAAACGGAAAGGGTGAGTTTACCATCGGCATAGTCGCTAATGTAATCGGTGGGAATATAGAGCGGGTTGCCAAAGGCTAAGTTGATGACTTCTAGGTAGGCAGCATAAAGCTTAAGTTCGGGGTTCACGGTGTCGGCCGGCCGATGGTAAAGACGGCCGGCTTCTCCTAAATGTTCATCATCGGCAGTATAAACGGCCGTATATTTCTTCACCTTCTTATCGCGCAGCATCTGCGCCGCCCCCTCATTCCGCTGCTTCAATGCACTTTTTCCACCAAATAAATTAAACATCGTTTTCTCCTAGATTGTACAAACCTGCCGCCCAAGCTTCCAAATGCATTAAACCAAACCTTGTGTTTTTTGTCATCTAATCAATGTCACATCATTAAACGCGGAAAAGCATCTAACCAAGCGGTACTAGCGTATCAACCATCGCCGGAAAATATACTTCAAACACACAGCCCCTACCGGGGAAATTCCGAATAAAAATACCACCATTATGACCCCGGACAATGCCTAGCACCGTAGAAAGCCCCAGCCCTTGTCCAAATTGCTTGGTAGTAAAAAACGGGTCAAAGACTTTGGGCAAATTTTTTGGCTCGATGCCGTGGCCGTTGTCCTGCACTTCCAGCACGCAATAAATCCCAGGCTCTAGCGGCGTGCCCGTATATTGCCACAAATGCTCATCCCGCTGCTCAACCAGTACCGAATCGGTACGAATTGTAATTTGTGGGTCATCCTGCTCGGTAACCGCATCTATGGCATTAAGCAACAAATAGACAAGAAGTTGCTTGATCTGTTGTGGCTCGCTTTCTACAGGGCGCAGTCCTTCACCCAGTTCCAACTTCAAGGCAATATGCTTTGGCACCAGCTCAGCCAGCAGCGTCTCTTCTGCCTCAATCACCTCGTTTAACAACAACGGTTCACCCAGGAAATAAGCTCCGCCAGAATAGGTCATCACCTGGGTTGTCAAGGCCGCCGCTTTTTCCGCCACCGAATTGAGTTTATTGATGTAGATATTGGCCGGGTTGTCGCTTTCAAGTTGGTATTGGGCAATGGCGGCCTGACCCATCATTGCCATCAGCAGGTTGTTGTAATCATGGGCAATGCTGCCCGCAAACAAATCCAGGCTTTCCATTTTGGCGGCATAGCGCAAGACGGATTCAGCCTGTTTCTGCTGCGTCATGTCGGCCATGGTGCCCACATACCCAACATGGTGTTCGCGCTCGCCATATTCGGGGGCAATGGTAACCAGCAGCCATTTCTCCCCATCGCGGCTGCTGACCTCAAATTCCAGTTGAAATGGTGCTGGTAGGTGCAGATTGCTGTCGTGATCAACGGCCGTTTCCCACTCATGCTGCACCCCTTCTCGATCTAGCAAATCCAGCAAGCCCAGCCATGGCTGCCCAATGACGGGTTCAGCATGGGCGGTCATCTCGAGAAAACGGCCGTTTGCATACAAACAACGCCCTTCCAAATCCAGACGAAAAATACCCACTGGCGACACTTCAGCCAGCGAACGATACCGCTTTTCACTGTCCCGCAGTGCCGCTTCCACCCGCCGCCGCTCCGCTAGTTCCGCCTGCATCTGTTCATACAGCCGCGCATTTTGAATAGCAATCGCCGCCCAGTTGGCCGCATCCGCCAACACCTGCAAATCGGCCAAAGAAAAGCCATCGGGAGTGCTGTGTACTGCCTCCAGAACACCTAGAGATGTCTCCCCCAGCAGCAGCGGCACTGCCAGCAGTGCTTGGGTTGTATAACCACTAATACGCTCCGCGCCCTGATAAATCAGTTGTCGTCCCGTTTGCCCGGTCACAAGCTGCGGCTCTTTTGTTTGAAACACTTGCCCCGCCACCCCAGCATCATAGGGCATCCGATACCCCTGTAGCCCAGTAGCCGCCGCACCAGAAATGGCAACAAACACAAGTTCCTTGTCCTCATGCAGCAAAATGGCAACCCCTTCTGCCCCCACAAGCAGAGGAACCTGGTCGAGAATTTTTTTCAGCACCCGCTCCAGGCTTAAACTGCCCACCACGACCTGCCCCATGCGCCCCAAGGCCGCTAACTGCTGCTGCTCCCGCTGCCCCTGCTCCCGATTACGCTGCCCCTGCAGCAGCAAAAAGCCGCATACGACAATAAGCGCAGCAACTAGGATGGTTCCCAAAATAAATAGACTTGTTGGCAATGTTTCAATCATCAGTCTAGCTCAATTCATGCGGTGCAAACTTCATAATAGGAAATCTGCTCACGACGACGCTTAAGTGCTACCTGACCCAACGGCTGCAGTGCTGTCGTATCGCTCAGCAAACACGCCGTTGAATCTGCAACCAAAATTTGGCCTGACGCTGCGCGCGAACAGAGATGAAAAGCCACATTGGTTGCATCCCCCACCACCGCGTAACGATAACGATGTGCCGCCCCCAAATAGCCGGCCGTCACCGTTCCCGAACAAATACCCAAGCCAAACCCCACCAGCGGTAAGTTTGTTGCCTGGGTCTGGGCGGCAAACTGTTGCAGCGAAGCAACGACACATTGCGCCGCAGCCACAGCCCGGCCGGCATGGTCTGGCTGAGCCAAGGGCACATTAAACGATGCCATCACCATATCACCGACAATTTGGACAATGCTGCCATCGTGTTGCTGCAATGCTTCAATGACCACGGTTAAATAACGGTTTAACATGTCAAGCGTCTGCTCTGCTGTCAGTGCCTCGGCCAGTTCAGTAAAGTTGCGCATGTCGGCAAACACAATGGTGGCTTCACAGCCCTGCGTTTTGCCGGGCAGTGGCAACTGCTGCTGCTCAATAATTTCCTGGGCAACGGCCGTTGGCACAAAGCGACGAATAACATAGGCCAGTTGTTCTCGCGCCGCCGTCAGCCTAGCTGTCAGCATACCCAATTCATTGCGCTGCTGCTGCAACCGTTGGGCTTGCTCTGTGGGGATGGTGACATCTGTCATCATGACCAGTAAGCTGGCGTTATCGTGTGTTACTGGCTCAACGATAATATCAAAATAGGAAAGTACATCTGCACTGACATGTCGCTGTACCTGGCGCAGTACAAAGGAAGAACGTGTACCCTGGCTAATCTCCTGCAATGCAGGTTCAACCCCGATTAGTTCAGGCAACAGATCGGTTAACAAACGGCCGTTTAAATTCCCACCTTCTTCCCGACAGAAGACAGAGATTAAATCATTTGCCACAAGAATCGTCAAGCTGGCATCCACCAAGAGATAGCCAACCCGAAAATACTCACTCATATTGGGCGTTAAAGACAGACTCACTGCGGACTTCATTGTTGTCACAGGCTTAATAAAAGGGGCAAAGCGGAAAATTGTCAAGCATTTTCCTGCTTAAAAGTTGGCGAATAAATCCCGTTTGTGTTAAGATTTCTCTTGCTCTCACGCCTCCCGTAGTAGCGAAAAAGCAAAACGGAGGAATTTAAAAATTGGCTAATATCAAATCCGCCAAAAAGCGTATTCGGCAAACCGCCAAACGCACGGCACACAATCGTCGGTACCATGCCGCCGCCCGGACTTATGTCAGAAAAACGCGGCAGCTCATTGACAGTGGCAATCTGGAAGAAGCAGAAGCAGCTGCTCGGATGGCGTACAAAACGCTAGACAAAGCAGCACGCAAAAATGTAATTCATCCCGGAAATGCCGCCCGCCGCAAGGGACGATTGATGGCAGCGTTGGCCGCAGCTAAAAACGCATCCCCCAGCTAACAAGCAACGAAAGTGGGCAATAAGAACACCATCTGGAAACAGGTGGTGTTTTTGTTTACCCTTTCATGGCAAAAATATACCCTTTGCCCCGCACAGTCCGCAAAAGCTGAGGGCGGGCAGGGTTACGCTCAATACATTCCCGAATCCAGCGAATATGCACGTCTAGCGTGCGAGTATCGCCAATATAGGTGGTGTTCCACACATTTTCCATGAGATGCAGCCGCGTGATCACCTGGTTGGGGTGGCGCAAAAATTCTTCAAGCAGCAGCGCCAATTTGGGCGTTAGCCGTTTTTCGCCGCTTTCACTGGCAAGCGACCGTTTGGTACGAAAATAAGTTAAATGGCCGCAGCGAATAACTTCTTCGGTGGCATCGTTGGCTGGAAGCAGGGCACGGATGCGGTTCAGTACTTTGCGCGAGGTAAACGGCCGTTGCAGATAAACATCCGCCTCAGCCGCCAAATCCTCCACCTGTTCTGCCGCCAGCGCATAAATAATGGGCGTTTCCCCCACCAACTGCCGGATGCGGCGACAGCTACGTACCCCCGTTGTTCGCATCGCCGAAGCATCAAAAACAACCAGATCCGGCTTTTCCGTCTGCAGCAGTTCCACAGCCGCTGCCCCCGTATGCACAACCTGTAAACAATAGTTGGCCTTCTCCAAGGCTGGAGCCAACGATAATCTACCAGCTCGCTTTCCCTCTACCAGTAAAATCTTTGCTTCCGGCATAAACACCCTGTATGCTTTGAATGGGTTTCCCCAACGGGGTTGCGTCATTATAGGGGCAAACAAGGGATGTGCAACCCGAATTTTTAAGGTGGTTTGTAAACAAGATCGCTATGATCCATCAAATGGCTGCGATATTGAACAAATTTGAATGGTTCATTTTACTGTTGCTGTTGGGGCTGCTTCTGTTTCCCAACCCTACCAGCAGCTTGTTGCTGTTGGTTGTGCCGCTGCTGTGGCTGGTGCGTTGGCTGGCAACACGCCAATTTGTGCCGCCTACACCGATTAATACAGCCATTTTTCTCCTGCTGCTCATGGTGGGGGTCAGCCTGTTTGCCACCTTTGACATCAACCTGAGCTTTCCCAAAATTGCGGGCATGGTCATGGGGATTGCTCTGTTTTACGGAGCTATCAACGTCATGCGAATCTATCGGCTGGGGGGATGGTTTGTGCTGGCGTTTGTGGTGGCGGCGGGCACCGGGCTGGCACTGGTGGGGACGATTGGTACTCATTGGCAGCCGCCATTTGGCTTTTTGAATGTGCTGGAAACGGCCGTTCCTGCTCAATACCGCACCATCCCCGAAACCTCCAACACCGTCAACCTCAACGAACTTGCCGGTGTGTTGGATTGGCTTGTGCCCCTGCTGCTGGTGCTGCTGGTCGCCAGTTGGCGACGCTGGCCGCTGTGGCTGCGGCTGCCGCTGCTGGCGACCACCGGGCTGCTGAGTGGGCTGCTGGTTGCCACCCTCTCACGCGGCGGCATCGCGGCCTGCGGCTTGGCGCTGCTGGTCATCCTTGCCATCCGCTTCCGCTGGGGACGCTGGTTGCTGGTTGAGGTCGCTATTGCCGCCATCATTGTCTTTTTTT
>JAGQGA010000332.1 GCA_020432595.1 Anaerolineales bacterium
ATGGAACGGCCGTTTCGGCAACGGTGGGTCAAGTTGGCTGCTAGTAAAGGGTAACGGCCGTTTCTTCCCCTTCTTCTACTAATGCTGCCGACCACAAACACGAGCCGCGCTGCGCCAGCCGTGCCAGCATGGCGGCATCACCCTCGGTGACAAACTGAATAGCATGACGGCCAAGCGGCACCTGAATGCCGGCTTCAAGATGGGTAGCAGGCAGGCCGAGGGCGTGGCTGTACCACTGTTGCAGGGTGGGGAGGTGATGGGGGTGACAAACGGCCGTTAACATCCCAATCCCCTGCACCCCATTGGCATGGTCGGTCAGGGCTGGCACCCGTTCGGCACGCGGCGTTTCATCCACAATCAGAAACGGCACCCGGCCGCGCAGCTCGTCGCTGGGAATGGCCGACGACCATTTGAGGTGATAGCCGTCTGGCCGCACCCGTCCCGATGGCTGTAGCTCGCTCATCGCCATGCCTGCGGCGACAAAGGCGGCGCGGTCGGCGGCGATGTCGTCGGTTTGCAGGCAAAAATCAATTAGCCCGCCGCCCATTTGCAGCAAATCCCACCATTTGTGATTGCGGTTCTCTTCATAAAAGGCGATGAGTTCGATGTAGGAGCCATCGGCAAAGCTGATGAGGGCGTTATGGGTGCCGGTGAGGTGCCGCCCGCCCGTTACGACGGTGAACCCCTGTGCGGTGTATTCTGCTTTGGCTTGTTCCAGGTCGGCCACGCCGATGACAATATGGTCAATTCCTTGGATCATAACTTTTCTCTCCGTGGGTTAGGCTAGTTCCAAATCTGTCTGGGCAATGGTAGCTGACATATTTGTTAAGGATCATGCCCCTCACTTCCCTAAGCCCAGAATGTTTTCCTTTTCCGCTTTTGTGATAGAAATGCCTAATTTATCTTGGGGGATTTGTGACCAAATTTCTTCTTGCAAGAATGACAATAGTGTTCGTGTTGTACTGGATGCGAAACTGTACCGCGTGGCGAGGCGCTGTCTTCTTTCTTGCAAGGCGATTTTAATGGCTTGTATTTCCGATTCGCCCGTAATCTGCACAACTTGATCAAGCAAGCTTTCAACTTCTGAGTTTTGAATGTAAATTGACATCCGTTGCCTCCAGCAAAAGTATAACAACATTCTGCCACGTTTGAGAAATCCTGTATTGGTTACAGGGTGCGGAGGTTGTCTTCGAGGTTGTGGTGGAAGGTGTTGGCAGTAACGGCCGTTTCTCCCTCTGCCACCCCCTCCAATTCAATCCCCACGCGGTTGTCGCGCAGGTCGTTGGCGTGGAGAGTGTGGCTGTGGGGAGTGGGCGGGGCAGGGGTGTCAGCCGGCATGGTGCGAATGCCGTGATCCTGGTTGGCGGCAATGCGGATCGCCTTGTCGTTGCGCCAAAAGCGATTGGCCTCAATCTGCCAGTGGCGGCTGGTGTCGTTGGCTGGTACCACTTGAGCAAAGCTGGCAACATATTTTGACCACAGCAGCACGCCGTGGCTGTTGCGACGAAAATCATTGCTTCGCACCGTCATTCCCACCCCGTTTTCCACCGCAATGCCCGCCTGCCGATTGTGGAAAAGCTGGTTGTCCAGCAGCGTGCAATTGGCCGAAAAGCCGAGCCAGAAGCCGTAGTTGCAATGGTTGGCCTTGTTGTTGCGGTAGACATTGCCTCGGCTAAAGGTGCCTTCAAAGGCGATGTTGGGGCTGTAGGAGCCATCATTTTCTTCAAACAGATTATCATCACAGCCCACGTGTTCGCGCTGTGGGGTTAGCCCGGCTAAAAAGAAGCCGTCGCCCCCCAGCCGCGCCAAATTGCGCCGGAAAATGTTGCGGCAGGCGCGGCGGACGATGACAAACCCGGCGGCGTCGGCTCCCAAATGGCCGTGGCCCCACTGGTCACCGCGTGGCTGGTAGCGGCAGCAGTAGTCGGCAACGTTTTGCTCAAACAGGCTGTCGCTGGTTTCGTTGAGGTAAAAGCCCGCGCCGCTGCTATAGCTGGCGTTGTTGTGGCGCACCGTCAGCCGCTGGCAGCCGTAGGCCAGCAGGCCGTTCATTTGGTGCTGCAAATCGCACTGTTCGATGGAGCTATCGTGGACGCGGTGGAGGAAGATGCCGCCGCCGTAGGCGTTTTCGGTCGGCTGCCAAATGTCCAAAAAGCTGGTGTTGGCAGTCACCTCGCTGGTGGCGCGGCTGGTGATGTGGCTGAGGGTGAGCTGGGTGCAGTCGGTGGCGGCGATGGCGTGGTGGAAGTTTTGCAGGGTGAAGTGGCGCAGGGTGAGGTGGGAACGGCCGTTCATCCGAATCCCCACCCCTTCCCCACTGCCAATCAGCACCGCCCCGTTCCCCTCAAGCACCACATTGTCGGCAGCAATCGTCAGCCCGTTGGGCAGCCAGTAGGTGCCGGGGGCCAGGGTGAGGCTGGTGTGGAGGGTAAGGCCGTCGAGGGAACTGTTCATGGAGATTGGAGATTGGGGATTGGAGATTCTCGCAATCTCCAATCCCCACTTATGTTTACGGGCCGGGAGTGAGGGCGAAATTAAAAACCGATTTGCGGATGGTGGTTTGGGCATTGCCGCAGGTGTTGGGGGCGACGATGAGGTAGGTGTAGTTGGTGGCGGGGTTGCCCCAGCCGTCGGTGAAGAGGTGGTTGGTGGCCGTGGTGCTGGTGCAACTGTTGGGGCTGCTGGCGCAACTGGTGCTGGGTTCAAAATAGGGGTCGTGGCTGACCTGCCACAGTTCATAAGCGGCTGCGCCGATGTCGTTCCAGGTGAGGTCGAGCGTGTGGTTGGTGGGGAAGAGGGTAGAAACGGCCGTTGCTGCCTCATAAACCGATAGCTTCAAATATTCGTTGTACGTCTTTGTCCCATTGCTGCCGCTGACGGTGAGCAGGTAGTCACCCAGGGCGGCACTGCTGTTGGTGAGGGTAAGGGTGGTGCTGCTATTGATGGCAGGGGTGGTGGTGGAAAAAACGGCCGTTGTGCCAATCGGGTTTCCCGCTACCCCCAGCGTCACAGTGCCACTCGCCCCATAGATGCCATCCGTGGTGATGGTCGTTGTGGCTGATCCGGCACTGCCGCACAGCCCCAGTGCCACTTCGTCCGGCTCCAGGCGAAAATCGGCCGTCATGTTGGTGGGTTGCAGCACAAACAGCCCCTGCTCAATGCCGCTGACAATGACCAAATCGCTGTCGAAATAGGGGAAATTGCTCCACGCCCCGTTGAATGACGGGTTGTTGTCGGTAGGGTAAATGTCAAAATATCCGACTTCCGTCAAGCTGTTAATATCGAGCAGCCGCAGCCCAGCGCGATAGTTGGCTTGATAGGCCAGCCCCCCTTTAACGTAGAGATTGTGGTCAATGTTGCTGCTGGCCCCTTCATAAGTAGTGGAAAGCGTGGGCGCGTCCAAGTCGGTGATGTCCCAAATATAGGTGCGGGTATTGATGCCCCGGCGGTATTCGTCCAGCTCATCATCAAGCAGATAGGTCGTTTGGTCTTCGCTCAGCCAGCCTTGATGGGTGTAGCAGTTGGCAGTGCTGGTGCAGCCCGCGTAATTGGTGCGCGAAAGCTGGACGGGGCTACTTTTGTTGGTCACATCCACAATGGTTACGGTGTCTTCATTGGCGTTAAAGCAGATTTCCTTGCCAATGTGGGCTAAATCGGGGCCGTTATAGATGACGCATTGGGTGTCGTGGGTGTAGCCATCGGCACTGAAGCAACCGGCAAAGGAGGGGCTGGTGGGGGTGCGAATGTCAACGATGTGGAGACCGCGCCCACAGGTGGTGTCGCCCCCCACTTTGTAGGCATAACCGCTATCTTCGTTGATGGCAACGTTGTGAGCCGCGCCGAAGCCGCTGTAGTGGGCATCGCTGCTGAAGGTGACGGGCGGGTTTACGACGTTACGAAGGTGCGTGAGGTCAAAAACCTGCATCCCGTGGCCGCTGGCTTCGCTGACGATAAAGGCGTGGTTGGCATAGACCTTGATGTCGCGCCAGGTTGAGTTGACGGTGTGGGTGGGGAGCTTGCCGAGGTAGACGGGGGCGGTGGGGGTGCTGATGTCTACGAAAGCGGTGCCGTCGTTGAGACCCATGAGGGCGTATTCTTTGCCCGTTTGCGGGTCAGTCCAGCCCCAGCTATCGTTGCCACCGCTGCTGCCAAAGGTGGAAAGTGGCAGATGTGCTAGCAGATTGACGTTGCTGCATGGGTAGCCGCTGGCGGAGCCGCCGTTGCAATTGCTGGCAAGGGCTTGGCGGCTGCCGATGATTTGCTGGACGGGTTCTTGGTCGGCGAGGAAGGCTTGCATAACGGCCGTTAATGCCCCTTCTCCCTCCCCCGGCATGGGCGGCAGCACATGGTCAGCGCGAGCGGGCAGGGCAATGGTGAAAGAGATGAGGAGGATGAGAAGGAAAAACGGCCGTTTGTACTGCATAAGATTCATGGGACGCAGATTTTCCTGATGAAACTGATTTTCCTGATTTTTTATCAGGTAAATCAGGAAAATTTGCGTTCTATTTTTGCCTCACCGTCGCAACAGCGGCAAATAAATCATAGAGCGAACCAACGTTTGTAATTGTACCTCAGCCAGCACCGTTTCATCCAGCCGCGAATGGATGGTGACGAGGGCGGTGTCGTGGCCGCTAACGGCCGTTTCCACCGTCACCACCACATACCCGCGCCCAGCCACCGCCAGCGGCCCCACCTCGTCGCTGTCGCTGTAGGTTGTCCACTCGTTGCCGCTGATGCCAATGTCATAGCTGTCGGGGTAGTCGCCGGTATTGGTAATGGCGATTTGGTAGCTGAGGGTGGTGTGGGGCGGGGCGGTTTGGCTGGCGTTGCCGCTGGTTTGCAGGCCGGGCTGGACTTGGGCGTAGGTGGTGGCTTGGGCTTGGGCAAAAACGGCCGTTTCATGCCCCGATGTTGCCGTCAGCGTCAGCGTGTCGTGGGCAATGGGGATGAGGTTGCGCTGCTGGCTGAGGTTGGGGGGGATTTGCACGGCGATGGGAATGGTGGCGGTTTGCTGGGGGGCAAGAACGGCCGTTTCAGCCGCCACGCTGCTTGCCCAGCCGTTCCCCGTAATGGTCAGTGCAAAGGTATCGCTGTAGTCGCCGCTGTTGGTGAGGGTGAAGGTGTGGGTGATGGTGTCGCCTAAACGGTCGTTTTGTGTGGAAACGGTAGGCGAGAGGGTGACGGCGGGCTGAACGCGGGTGGTGGTGGTGCCGGTGATGATAAGGGGAGGGTAGGTGGGGGAAACGGCCGTTAGGGTAAATCCATCCGTTGCCCCCACTTCGGCTGATGCCTGCACCACCACCGAGATCGTGATCTGGCTGTCTGCTTCTGCCGTGACTATGTTAGTTGGCAACCATGTTGGCCAATTGTTACCCGCTAAAGAGAGCGTATAGGTTTGGCCTAACCCCGTTTGTGTCAGGGTGAAGGTGTGGGTCATGGGTTGACCGGGCAGTGCCGTTTGCTGGCTGGGCGAGCCAAAGGCACCCTCGCGCCGCACCCGCAGCACAAACAGCCCTTGCTCTCGCCCGCTGACAATGACCGTGCCGCTGGCAAAAAACGGGTAGCTGCTCCATGCGCCGTTAAAGCCGGGGAAATTATCGCTGGGGAAGATGTCGAAGTAGCCGACTTCGCGCAGCGCGGTGGGATTTTCGCCGGTGAAGGTCAGCAGCCGCAGCCCACTGCGGTAGTTGGCTTCGTAGACATACCCTTCGTGCAGATAAAGATTGTGGTCAATGGCCGGGTTGTTGCTGGTGTAGATGTTGACCATTTGCGGGTCGGCCAGTTGGCCGATGTCCCAAATGTAGGTGCGGGTGTTGTGGCCGTAAACGCGCTCGTCGCTTTCATCCCCCAGCAAAAAGAGACGGTGGTCGGCGGTGAGCCACCCTTGATGGCTGTAGCTGGCTCCGCTGTAGCTGGTGCGGGCAACCATGACGGGCGCGGTTTTGTTGGTCACATCCACAATGGTTAGGGTGTCTTCGTTGGCGTTAAAACAAAGTTCGCGCCCCTGGTAGGCGGCATCGGGGCCGTGGTAAAGGACGCATTGGGTGTCGTGGGTGTAGCCGTCATCGGCAAAGCAGCCCGCAAAGATGGGCTGGGCGGGTTGGGCAAGATTAACCATGTGCAGGCCGCTATTGCACGCTTCGCTGCCGTCTTGAGCACCAACGATGTAGGCAAAGCCGGTGGCTTCGTTGATGGCGATGTTGTGCGAACGGCCGATTTGGTCATAATGCGCCGTTTCGCTAAAAAGCCCCGACAGGCTGATACCCTGCCGCAGTTGGGTCAGGTCAAACACCTGCATTCCGTG
>JAGQGA010000333.1 GCA_020432595.1 Anaerolineales bacterium
ACTCGCTGCGTATGCGCCCGGATCGGATTATTGTGGGTGAGGTGCGTGGTGGTGAGGCGTTGGATATGCTCCAAGCGATGAATACAGGGCATGAGGGGAGTATGACGACGGCGCACGCGAATACGGTGCGAGATGTGTTGTCGCGGTTGGAGACGATGGTGCTGATGGCGGGGACGGATTTGCCGCATCGGGCGATTCGGGAGCAGATTTCTTCGGCTATTAATTTGATTGTGCAGGTGGATCGGATGCGGGACGGGACGCGTAAGATTACCTCTATTAGTGAGATTCAGGGGATGGAGGGGGATATTATTACGACTTCGGAAATCTTCCGCTTTGAGCAGACGGGGATTGAGAATGGGAAGGTTATTGGCCGTTTGCGGCCAACGGGCTTGCGGCCAAAGTTTATGTGGAAGATTCAGGATGCAGGGATTATGCTGCCGCCTTCTATTTTTGGCATTGGTACACGTCGTGGGCGGAATTAGGTGGGTTGTTTAGCACTTTGGAGGAGTAAGTGATGCCAACGACGTTCATTGTTATTGGGCTGGTTATTGCCTTTTTAATGATTGTGGGGGCTGGTATGGCACTCTTGACCGAGGGTCGGCGTGGGGTTGACCAGCGGTTGGAGCAGTATGTTAGCTCGACAACGTATGAGATTCCGGAGGAACTGGCGGAGGTTGCTGTTGGGCCGGATGTAGCAGAACGGTTTGACAGCCTGATGTCCCGCCGTGGCTTTTTTCAGCCGATTCGGGAGCGTATTTCGCGGTCGGATGTGAAGCTGCGGGTGAGCGAGTATTTGGTGCTGACGTTGATCAGTGCGTTCCTGGTGGCGGTCTTTTTCTATTTCTTTTTGAATAGAAATTTGCCTTTGGCGATTCTTGGGTTTTTGCTGGGACTGCGGATACCACGGTTTTATTTGGGGTATGCGGCGACACGGCGGGTTAATGCGTTTGGGGATCAGCTGAGTGATACGCTGAATTTGTGGGTGAATGCGCTGCGGTCGGGTTATAGTGTGCTGCAAAGTATGGAGACGATTGCGACGGAGTTGCCGCCACCGGTTTCTAAGGAGTTTGAGCGGGTGGTGCAGGAGGTGCGGCTGGGTTTGAGCTTGGAGCAGGCGCTGGATAATATGCTGGCGCGTGTGCCGAGTGAGGATTTGGATTTGGTGGTAACGGCCGTTAAAATTCAGCGCGAAGTAGGCGGCAACCTCTCAGAAATTCTCGACAACATCAGCTTCACCATCCGCGAACGAGTTCGCATTAAAGGGGAGATACGCACCTTAACCGCCCAAGGTCGTATTTCTGGCTGGGTGGTGGGGCTGCTGCCTCTTGTTCTCATGTTTGTCTTGCTGGGCATTAACCCCAGCTACATTTCGGAATTATGGGCTTGGGAACCACCCATCGTGTTTTTACCCTGCGGTTGGTATATGTTGGGCATTGGCGCGATTGCAACGATTGCGGGCGTTATCTTCATCCGTAAAATTGTTGATATTGAGGTGTAGTTTCGGAGGTTATTGTGGTGGATGGCTGCGAGTGGTTAGTCAGAAAAATTTACTAGCTACCAGCTACTGACCACCAGCCACTTGCGATTTATCCGTGTTAGGAGAATCTGGATGAATTTACCAATTTTTGGTTTGCTAATCATCGCCGCTGCGGTCATTATCATTTATAGCCTGATTCTGTTGCGCCGGGCGGAAGAAGACCCACTAGCGGCGCGTATTGATGAATTTGCCAGCCGTGAAGAAGTTGTTTCAATAGAAGAAATCGAACTGTCAATGCCCTTGAGTGACCGTGTCTTGGTGCCAATTGCGCGGCGCATTAGCGATTTTGTTGTCAAACTGACACCCCAATCCACGCTGGAACGCACAACCCACCAATTAGAGCTAGCAGGGAACCCCCGCAACATGACGGCGGCAGGGTTTTGGATTTTACGGCTTTTGGTTATGGTGCTGTTTGGGGCATTAGGTTTTTTGGTAGCCTCGAACAATCAGGCAGGGGTTAGTCGCACATTAGCCTATATTTTTGGTGCTTTGGTTATTGGCTTTTTTATCCCTGGCATGGTGCTCCGCTCCAGGATTGATCGGCGTAAACAGGCAATTATCAAAAAGCTGCCTGATGCGCTTGATTTGATGACGATTTGTGTGGAGGCGGGGCTGGCGTTTAATGGGGCCATGCAGCGCGTGGCGGAAAAGTGGGATGACCCGCTGGCAAATGAGTTTGGGCGTGTTTTACAGGAGATGCAGTTGGGGAAATCGCGGCGGCAGGCACTGCGTGATATGGTTGACCGCATGGAAGTGCCTGATGTGACGAGCTTTATTGCAGCGATTTTACAGGCGGATCAGCTGGGCGGTGGGGTTTCTAAGATTTTGCGGATTCAGTCGGAGCAGATGCGAATTCGGCGGCGACAGCGGGCGGAGGAGAAGGCGCAGCAGGCTCCGGTGAAGATGCTATTTCCGTTGGTCTTTCTCATTTTCCCGTCGGTTCTCATGGTTTTGTTAGGGCCGGCCGCTTTGCAGGTGCTACGCAGTGGGCCATTGCGTGGTGTCTTAAATTAGGTGGATATGATCATGCAGCACTAGGAATGGGCCAAGTGGCAGTTTCTTCTTGGCAACGTCTCTCACAGCAGTTTTTAACTTTGTTGTTTCCGCCTACCTGCGCGGTGTGCAAGCGGGTGGGGGCAGTGTTGTGCGAGGATTGTGTGCGGACATTGCCGCGCCTGCCGGAGGCGGTGTGTGGGCGGTGTAGCCGGCCGGTAAAACGGCCGTTTTCCCTGTGTGCCCATTGCCAAAAACGGCCGTTTCCCCTGCAAACCATTCGCGCCACCTTTCACTATGTCAGCCCCGTAAAAGAACTTATTCACAAATTTAAATACGAAAACAGCTTTGCCCTAGCAGGGCCATTAGGGCAAGCGATGGCGGGTGCCTGGTTGGGGCAAAATGTGGCAGCAACGGCCGTTATTCCCGTACCTCTACACCCTAAACGTTATAAAAAAAGAGGGTATAATCAGTCCATGCTGCTAGCACAACAGTTGTGTCATTACCACCCCTTACCGCTCATGCCAGACGCCTTACAGCGTGTACGTTTTACACGCCCCCAAATTGAGTTAGGAGCCGACCAACGACAGCAAAACATGCAGCAAGCCTTTGCTGCAACACCCCACCTGGTTTGTGGTCAACACATCCTGCTCATTGACGATGTCTGTACTACAGGCGCAACCTTAATCGCCTGTGCTGAAGCATTGCTAGACGGCGGTGCCGCCTCTGTGTCTGCCTACTGTCTAGCGCGTGCTGTCTCAAAAACCCAATAATCACATGGGAGAACAAGAAATGGAACTTACAGTAAACGGAAAAAACATAGATATAACCACAAGATTGCGTAACTACGTTGAAAAAAAGACCGAGCGTCTTGACCGTTACATGCCCAATCTTGAAGAAGTCCGGGTTGATTTGTCCACCCAAAAAGCTCGCAATGCACTAGAGCGTCAAGTAGCGCAAGTGACCATTCGTGATCGGCGCGGCACCATGCTACGTGCCGAAGAGCATAACAACGATATGTTTGCCGCCATTGATGCCGTTGTAGACAAGCTCTATCGGCAAATTCGGCGCTACCGGGGGCAAAAACGTAAACGGCGGGTCGCCGCTCCCCAAGTTGAGGAGATGGTTGACTTGGGTGAGCCTTTGCCCATTGCTGAGGAAAGTATGGAGGACGAAGGCGCAATTGTCCGTTCTAAACGCTTTTCTCTCAACCCCATGAACTCTGAAGAAGCTATTGAACAAATGGAACTGCTGGGGCACGATTTTTTTGTCTTTTTTAACAGCGAAGAAGAGGCCATTAATGTATTGTATCGGAGACATGACGGAAACTATGGCTTGTTGCAGCCAGAGTTTGATTAGGTGAGAGGAAATATGCCCCACGTTTTAATGGTTTGTACGGCTAATATTTGCCGCTCCCCAGTGGCCGAAGGCTTACTGCGTGATCGGCTGCATAAACGAGGTTTAACCAATTGGACGGTCAGTTCAGCGGGAACCTGGGCACAGCTTAAACGCGGTGCTTCGCAAAACAGCGTGATTGTGATGAATGAGCGTGGCCTTGACATTAGCAACCACTTGGCGCAGATGGTTGAAGCGCAGCATTTGCGGCAGGCTGATTTAGTTTTGTGTATGGAAACGGGTCATGCTGAAGCATTGCGTGCGGAATTTCATCCATATGCGCCCAAAATCCATTTGCTTACGGAAATGGCCGGCCGACATTACAGCATCAGTGACCCGTATGGGCAGTCGTTGAATGCCTATAAGCTGATGGCAAATGAGGTTGAGGAAATCATTGACGAAGGGCTGGATGAAATCATTCGCCTGGCAGAGGAAAACGCTGGAGGCCAGTAGCCGAGGATTCCGGTCTTCGTTCTTTAGCCTGGCAAGAGCCAGCCACGAAAGCCTCGGCCACAGGTCAAGGCGATAGTATGTAACAATCAGCCGCCGCCTTTTGCTGTAACGCAGGGCGGCGGTTTTTTTTAGCACAAGGAGGCAGCGATGCAGCGGGACGAGCTGATTGCTTATTTGGATAACTATTTGCACATTCGGGAAATTGCCGACTATGGGCCACAGGGGCTGCAGGTGGAAGCCGAGGCTGACAGCGTGGCGCGAATTGCACTGGCGGTTGATACTTCACCGGCCACGATTGCGGCGGCTGCCGACTGGGGCGCGGAGATGCTGCTGGTGCACCACGGCATTTTTTGGGGCGGGGCGCAGCCCATTGCTGGGCCGTTTGGGCGACGGGTGCGGCTGCTGTTGAAGCACAATATCCATCTCTACGCGGCGCATTTGGCGCTGGATGCCCACCCGGAGGTGGGGAATAATGCAGTGCTGGCGAGGATGTTGGGCGTGGCGGTGGAGTTGTGGTGGTGTGCGCCGAAGGGAACGCCGATTGGGGTGTTGGGGCGGTTGGCGGGGTCAGTGGGGTTGGGGGAGGTGGTAACGGCCGTTAATCACCACCTCTCCACCTCTGCCCGCGTGCTGGCACACGGGTCAGACAGGGTGCAAACGGTTGCCATTGTCTCTGGCTTTGGTGCTGACAAGGTGGAAGCGGCGCAGCAGTTAGGAGCCGACGTGTTTCTGACCGGGGAAACGTCACATGCCCATTTTTGGGCAGCATCTGACGTGGGGATGAACGTCATTTTTGCCGGGCATTATGCCACCGAAACGGTGGGGGTGAAGGCACTGGGGGCGCACCTGACCGAGAAATTTGGCATCGAGACCCGCTTTTTTGATTTTCCAACGGGCATGTAGAGGATGGTTAGAAAGATCAGGCAAAGGCGCAACGATGTCAAGAAAACCACCGCATCTTCGCGCCTTGCGTGACATAAAGTTAGTGCCGATCATGCCTCAAGTATGCCCTGTCCCTGTGCCGTTTCGACGGTGGCGGGCATGGCGCCATTCATGGCGCCATTCATGGCGTGGATGATGTGCATGGTTTGCAGGGAAACGGCCGTTATTCGCCCCAACAACGCAATCACCTCCTCCTTGTAATCGGCAAAGCGGTAGCTGTTGAACTGCTCGCGGATGGTGGGGTCTTTGGGGGTGCGCTCCTTGTAGCGGTCTAGCACCCATTCCAGGGCGGAGCGGTTGCCCAGTTGGTATTGCCACGCCAGGGCGGGGATGCCGCTGAGGGTGGTCAGGGTGTCGAGTTCGATGGTGCCGTTGGCTTTGTCGGCCTTGAGCTTGGCTTTGTAGGCTGTGCGCGTGCCGGCCGGGTCGGCTTCGTGGCGCAGCAGGGGGTGGGGTTCGATGGTTTCGTAATGCAGGTGCAGCGCCATGAGTGCCTTGCCCCACGCCGCCCACTGCCAAAAGTCGGGGTAAAACGGGATGCGGGGGAAGTCGCGCTTGAGGTTGAGCCTATATTTTTCTCGTTATGCGGGGTGGTGGAGGACGGCGTAGACGTAGTGGAAGATGTCGTGTTTGGAGATTGGGGATTGGGGATTGGAGATTGGGAGATTGGGAGATTGGGGGATTGGGAGATTGGCGTAGTGGTGGCGGAACTGCGCCAGCGCCCAGTCGGTGATGTTGTCTATCCGATTCCCTGACTGATCACGTCTGTAAAGCGTAAAACACTGCGTTTTTTCAAGCATGTCATATGCTGGCACTAGCCTGGTGGCAAGACATTGAAATGGTTTTGACAGAGGTGATCCGGATATGGAAATGGCAACATTGTCAGGCAAATACATTTCATCTGTTATTCCGCGAACATCTACAAACAAAGACGAATCGTACATAACGAAATGACAATAAGGACGATAAAGGGTGTCTACGA
>JAGQGA010000334.1 GCA_020432595.1 Anaerolineales bacterium
AAGCAATCCTGGACGCGACAGTGCGGTTTGAGATAGAGACTTGGGTTAGCTGTGGGGGTGGGTGCAAAATCAAACACAATGCAAATGGGCACGGGACGATCATGAACGGCCGTTATCTCCTCACCCACAACCACCTCGATGAAACTATTATTGCCAGGCTGCTTACGGGCAACAATCTACCAACCCTCACCATCACTCTCTACGACAGCAACGGCCAACTCATTGCTAAACTGTCAGCCGAACATGTCGCCATCGCGGCTGTTGATTCAGAAGCCATCGTCCTAGATTTTGGCTATCAAAACGGCACGGGTTTCTTCCAGGCTCTCGGTTTGCCTTCAGCCCAATTTATAGCTGCAACTCAGCTAACATTGGAAGTGGGTGCCGTCGTCGCCCAAATTGACTGGGACGGCACAACAACCTGCGTAGAATGGGCAACCATTGATGCAATCGAAACCATTTCTGGCACCCCCGTTGCCCAACTATCCAACGGACTTGAACACGGAGCCTCAGGCGGTGGAGTCTATTGGAACGGCATTCACATTGGTAACAACTGGAAAACCTCAACGTGCATGACCACGCCATCAAAAACAATAGAGAACCACAGCTATGCTGCCCTCAATACGTCACACGTCCTGAACCCAGGGCAGCTTAAACCAAAGTGACATTTATCGTCGTGGCGGCCAAATTTTGTCACCAACAAACCGGCAACGGCTTCACGACTCTGTAACATCGGTCTCGGCACGCTAGGTGCTAGGCATTACCCGTTAAACCTATCAAATCAATGGTTCAATGCGAATCGAGCCTATACCCCTTCCACCAAAATCCGTGTAATCTGCTCCAAATGGTCGTTGTCGTGATGACCTACCTGAACGGCGGCATCGGTCACACCAAAGCTATCCCGTTCGGGGTGAATGCCGGTGCGTGCCCACTGCGCTGCATCCAACGATTTAAACAACGCCACAAACCGCTGCCGCGAGGCGACCAAATCGGCATATGCCTGGCGTAAATCTTGCTCGTTGTAGCGGCGGTCAATGGCGATCTGCTCGTGGTCATAAGCGGGCAGCATGGGATGGTCTTGTTCAAGCATCATCATCACGCGGTCATAAAAAAAGCCGTCAAAGTCGCGCAGATGGCAAACGACTTCGAGGATTGTCCAGCCGTTGGGCCCGTCGCGCCGGGAAACGGCCGTTTCCGGCGACACAAAATGCAAAATATGCCCCAAAGTCTTCACACTGTTCTGCATCAGCCGAACATGACGCTTTTGCAACATTTCAATCGGTTCCATCGCTATTTGTCCTTTCCTTTTCTCAACCCGCAGCGTGAGACAGCACCCGCTCTGGGTAATTCGTAAACACCCCATCCACCCCCCAGCCACGCAACTGAGCAATGTCGTCGGGTTCGTTGACGGTGTAGGGCAACACCAGAAAGCCGTGGTCGTGGGCTTCCTGCACAAACGGCTCTGTTAGCTGCTTGTACCAGGGATTGACCGACAACGCCCGCAACTGCTGCGCCGTCGGAATGGCTACATCCATGTTGCCCCACAGCAGCACTCCCAGCGGCACCTCGGTGTGAAGCTGACGGGCAACGGCCAGTTCGTCGTGGCGGAAGGAAGAGAGGAGGATTTGGTTAATATCCCAGCCAGAAGCTAGGTAAGATTGGAGGAATTGGAGGGTAGGAACGGCCGTTTCTGGCCCCTTTAACTCCACATTAATCCCCACCCGTCTGTCCACCAAATCAAACACCTCG
This sequence comes from Anaerolineales bacterium, assembly GCA_020432595.1. The sequence goes on from JAGQGA010000334.1 coordinate 1,747, forward strand.
TGCAGCAGCGGAATCCGCTCCCCCTTACCCGCATCCAGCGAGCGCAAATACGCCAGCGATTGCGCCATCACCAACCCCGTCCCGTTCGTCGTCCGGTCTAGCTCATCATCATGGGTGACAACCAGTTCTCCCTCCACTGCATACACATCAATCTCAATCCAATCCACCCCCAATTCCAATGCCTTCGCCACCGAAAGCAGCGTGTTCTCCGGCTCATGCCCCATTGCCCCACGATGTCCAATGCACAACATAGTTTTTTGGCAGTAATCAGTAATCGGTAATCAGTAATCAGTTGGGGTCACTGATTACCCATCACTGATTACCGATTACCCTGTATTCTTCAACCCCGACGCAATACCATTGATTGTCAGGAAAATAATGCGGAGCAGCGACTGCCCCTCTTCACCCTGCTGCGCTTCTGGCGGCAGCGACCGCAGCCGCGACAGCAAACTCACCTGAATAAAATTCAACGGGTCAATATACGGGTTTCGCAACCGCACCGACTGCTGTAGCACCGGGTCATTGTCAAGCAATTCTTGCTGCACCGTCACCCGCAAAATCCACGCTTCCGTCTCATCAAACGCCGCCTTGATGTGGCCGTACACCTGCTCCCGCACCTGTTCATCCTCCACTAGCTCCGCATAGAGCCTAGCAATCCCCATATCGGCTTTCACCAACGATACCTGAGCATTGTCAATGACGGTGCGGAAAAACGGCCATTCGCGGTACATCTCTTGCAGCAGCACCCGCCGCGCTGGGGTAGAGCCAAACGCCGCCAGCGCATGGCCTACCCCGTACCACCCCGGCAGCACGTAGCGGCTTTGCATCCAGCTGAACCCCCAGGGAATCGCTCGCAGGCTGCTCAAAATATCGCCGCCCAGCCGCTTCGCCGGCCGTGACCCAATCCGCATCTGGCTAATCTCGTTTAGCGGCGTGGCTTGGCTCCAATATTCCAGCAGTTCTGGCGTTTCATAAATAAATTGGCGATAGGCATGGTAAGACGTGGCCGCCATTTCTGCCATCGCCTCGCGCCACGCCGGTTTGGGCTGGGGCAGTTGGCTTTTGTCCGGCGGCATACTTGCCAGCAGTACGGCGTGGATCACCTGCTCCAGATGGCGCTGGGCAATGGCCGGATGGCCGTACCGTTCCCCAATCACTTCGCCCTGTTCGGTGATTCGCACCCGGCCGGCAACGGAGCCGGGGGGCTGAGCCAAAATGGCGCGATTGGCCGGTCCGCCACCCCGCGCAATGGTACCGCCGCGCCCATGAAACAGCATCATCATCACCTCGTTGGCGCGGCAGCATTCTGCCAACTGTTCCTGCGCCTCGTACAGCTCCCAGTTGGCGGCTAAATAGCCTGCGTCCTTGTTGCTGTCCGAGTAGCCAATCATGATCATTTGCTTGCGGCCAACCCGCTCCAGGTGAGGAGCGTAGGCGGGGTGGTGGAAGAGGGTGGTCATGACGGCCGGGGCTTCGCGCAAGTCGGCGCGGGTTTCAAACAGCGGCACAAAGGTCAACCCCTCAAAATCTTTATCTGGTGCGAGGCACAAATCATGCCAATAGGCGAGCAGCAGCGGAGCCAGAATGTCTTCGGGGCCGTGGGTCATGCTGACGATATAGGTTCCCAAAATGTCGGGGCCATAATAAGTTACGCCGCGCCGCAGCACGTTGAATAAGTCTAGCGTCTCTTTGGTCTCTTTGGAGAGGTCGGTAAGGTGGGTGAAGTCAGGGATGGGTTCGGTGAGCAGTTGGGAAAGCAAATCGGCGCGTTGAGCGGGGGAAAGTTGGGCAAAGTGGGGAAAACGGCCGTTTTTCCGCAGTAATTCATCCAAAACGGCCGTGTTGTAATCGCTGTATTGCCGAATATCGAGCCGCGCTACGTGCAGCCCAAACACCTGTGCCTGGTGGCGTAATTTTTCCAAATCGTCGCTAGCAAGCTGCCCCAGCCCTTGCTCGCGCAGCGTCCGGTCAATCAGGTCAAGTTGGCGGCACAGCGTAGCCCCGCTGCGAAACTGTTTAGGAGGCGGTTCCTGCCCCAACAGCCGCTGCACCATCTTGCCATCGGTACGCGCTGTTGCCAAATCTTCGCTAATCATCGCTGCCAGCAGCCGGTAGGGTTCGTTGGGATAGCGGTCGCGCAGGTAAGAGACGTGGCGCGATTCGACGGCGGCGTTGTGGATAGCTTGCAGCAGTTCTGGCTCAATGTCAACGAGTTGGTCGGAAACGGTGATGGAGCGGTTAAGCTGGCGCAGCATCGGCTGGTGGAGCGTTAGCGCCTGGCCGCGATGGAGCCGCAGTGCTTCGGCAGTGACTTTGGCGGTAACATTGGGGTTGCCATCGCGGTCGCCGCCAATCCAGGAGCCAAAGGTGAGGAAGCGGCTGGGCAGGGTAAGGTTGGGGTAATATTGCGCCAGGGCGGTCTGCATGGTGGCGTAGATTTTGGGAATGACGTTCCAAATCGTCTGCTCGAAATAGTACAGGCCGGTTTTGACTTCATCTTCGGGGGTATAAACGGCCGTTCTGCTCCGATTCGTCAGCCACAGCGAAGTAATTTCCGACCGTACATGGTGCAGCAATTCTGCCCGCTCATCCGGTAGCAAATCGCGCTCCTGTAAATCGGTCAGCATATCGGCCACCCGCCGCAGCTTGGAAAGCACCGTCCGCCGCTTGGCCTCGGTGGGATGAGCCGTAAAAACCAGCTCAATATCGAGCCGTTCCAACAGGGCGGCCATTTCCGCCTCACCCACGCCCCGCTCACGCAAGGTGCGAACGCCGGCCGTAATGGATTCACGCAGCGGTCTTGGGTGAGCTTTTCGCGCCCGCTGCCGCAGCACGCGCACCCGCTGCTGGTCTTCGGCCAGGTTGATTAGCTCAAAATAGACGGTGAAGGCGCGGGCAATGAGTTCGTCGCTGGCGCTGTCCAGGCTGCTGACCAGATGTTTCAGGTCGTCTTCAAATCGTTCGCCACCCGCCTCCCGCCGTGCTTTGGACAGGTTGCGGATATGTTCTTCTAGCTCAAAAAGCTGCTCTCCGGCCTGTTCCGTAATGACTTCGCCTAAAATGCCGCCCAGCAAACGAATATCTTGCCGCAGCAGCTCTTGTTCCTCTTCCGCTGATGCCATAGCTTTACCTCTCTTACTACACTCTATCTGTATCTTACTGCAATTTAGGTGATGGTGGGAGGAAAACGGCCGTTTTTGGACACGGAAGGACACGGAAGGACACGGAAAATGAACCTGTATCCTTCTATGTATGGTAAAATTTTTTGAGGAAAACGGCCGTTTTCTTAAAGGTGGGGAAGCCGTAGCGGTGCGGGTGGTGGCGTTGAGCAGGAGTGGGTTGGAGGTGGAGATCATTGGCACGACGGGGCTGTTTTATATTCACGGCGACCATCCCCGCTTTTGCGGGGACAAGCTTGGGCAGCAGCACGACGTTGACAGACCCAAGTGGTGGGTTGGTGGATGACATTGTGCGGTATGCGCCGTTTGGCGAAGTGCGGGGCGGGGCATTGCCAACAAACATTACCGACCGGGGTTTTACCGGGCACAAACACAATGCCGAAATTGGGCTTATCTATATGAATGCCCGTTTTTATGACCCAAACACGAACCGAATGCTCACTCCTGACTCCATTGTACCCGATCCAACAAATCCGCAAAGCCTGAATCGCTATAGCTATACGCGGAATAATCCCATAAATAGGATTGATCCAACAGGTCATATAGATTGCAATATTTTGGGTACAGAAGAGTGCAATCCAGAAAATCCTGAGCAATATATAGACTCCTCATCTTTTCCATCATTGCCACCCCTTCCGGCGGCGGTGGATATTATTAATGAATGGCATAGATTGGGAATCATTAATGACCCAAGCCGAACTGATATTTTGAGGGTACCCATTATGAGCAATGACATGCTACTTGGATGGACATATGTCATGCCAGTAGGAAGCCAACAATCATATGTTTCGGAAAACTCAATACAATATCAGTTCGGGAGGGGTTTGGCACAACTTGGCATAGGGCTAGATATGCTTGAATTGATGCTTACCGGTTCGCCAGACCCCGGTGCTGGAGGTGCTTTAGGTTTTGTAGATGCAGGTGTTACGTATGCCTCTGGCTTGCTGACAGGTGATAATTATGGTTTGTATCAACATCCTGACTTACCTCAGATGGTCGCGGTTAACCAAGATTTGTTAGTCAATGCAGGTGAAGCAATTATTGGCGGAACTGCTCCCTACCTTTTTGCTGCATTGGGTGCTGCATCAACTGTTGAAACTGGACCTGCTGGCATGGCAATTGGTGGAGGGACTGGTTTCATGCTGGGAAAAATGACAGATGCTGTTACCTCTACTGCGTCTGCTCTTTATGATGGTGGCAGATATAATGGTTCTATTTATAACCACCTAATGATCGGAGGCTCACAAGAGGGGATAGTTATAATATGGTGGCCATCAGGCTCGTAAATATTAGAGTTGTTCCTTATTAAACAAATGGGTAAATTCTAAGCAAAAAGTGGAGTAACCCAATGAGTTTACAGATACGA
>JAGQGA010000335.1 GCA_020432595.1 Anaerolineales bacterium
GATGGCTCTGCTTGGCAAGCATTTTAGCGGAATTCGCTTTTTGCTCTTGACTTTTATCACAGTTGCTTCGACGAGTCTTCGAGGAGAAATCCTGCTCATTTATCATTGGGTGCAGGATTTCTCGGAGGACCTCGAAATGACATGGGTCGTTACATCAACAAACTCCCCTCATGACGGAGCAGCCACTCCTTGCGCCAAAGACCACCGCCGTAGCCAATGAGTTTGCCGTTGCTGCCGATGATGCGGTGGCAGGGGATGATGACGGAAATGGGGTTTTGGCCGTTAGCAGCACCGACGGCACGAACAGCTTTGGGTTTGTCCAGGGCATTGGCAATATCCATGTAGCTAACAGTGCGGCCATAGGGAACGGTGAGCAACTGCTGCCAGACGGTTTGCTGAAAATCGGTGCCTTTGGGGGCTAGATTGAGGTCAAATTCGCGCCGAGTTTGGGCGAAATATTGCGCCAACTGGCGTATGGCTTCGTCTAAATAGGGGGTGCTGGTGGCTTCGGGGTGGCGTTGTTCGACAAAGTAGAGGGTACTAACGGCCGTTTCCGTGCCACCCACTTCAATCAACCCAATCGGAGAATCGTAATAAGCCAGGTACATCAGACCGTCTCGCCTTGCCACGTTTGCAGCCGCTGCTGATGACGAGATTCGAGTTTGACTAACGGCCGTTTGCCGCGCAAAAACGCCTTGGCTTCCACATAGCTCATCCCACGATGACGCATCAGATAGGCCGCCGTGAGAGTAGCCGCCCGCCCACGCCCCTTGGCGCAGTGAATAAACACCTTGCCCCCCCGCTCAATCTGGTCGTGGATAAAGGCCACTCCTTTATCCAGCATGTCGGCCGACGGCACGGTAATGTCCAGCACGGGAAGCTGCAAATAGGCGATGTTGTGGGCACGGTAGAGGTCTACATCGTCGTGGCGTTCGGCGCGGATGTTGACAACGGCCGTTATGCCCTGCGCCAGCAAAAAATCATAGTCGCGCTGGTAGGCAGGGGCACCGCCCAGCCAAAGCTGCGGCAAAATTTCATCAAACCAACGGTGCCCCTGTATTTTTTCGTAGGTAAAACGAATGACGGGGGCGAGCTTGTCGAATAGATAGTGGAATGGATTCATAAAAGGAAGGGTAGCAAAAAAGCGGCAGGTGGCAACGTTTTCCCACGTGCTGGCGACAAACGGCCGTTATTTCCATCAAACGCCGCATCGTACAGCCCCCGCATGATGAACATCAGCATGGCTCCGATAATCTCTTTTATTCTCAATGGCAAACAATCGCTTACGCTGTCTCTTTCTTCTTCAACCCCCGTCTCGGAATCCGCATCGGCAGCGTATGCCGCCGCACGCCGTCATACTGGTACAGCGCATTCGCCACCGCCCCCGCCGTCGGCACCAGCCCAATCTCCCCTACACCCTTCGCGCCATATGGCCCATACGGGTCAGCCACTTCCACGCCAATAATCTCCATTTCCGGCATCTCCTTGGCGCGGAGAATCCCGCATTGACGCAGCATCGTGCTTTTCGGCCGACCGTTTTCTAGAGCCAACTCCTCACTAATCGCATACCCCAGCCCCATGTGGATCGAACCTTCAAGTTGCCCTTCAAACAGCGTCGGATTCATAATCTTGCCCGCATCGTGCGCCGCCGTAATCTTGGCAATCTTGCCCGTTTCCTCATCCAGCGTCACCAACTGCGTGGCGTAGCTGTAGGAGTAATGGGTGTAGATTTTTTCCACCTTCGCCCCCGGCTTTGTTGTCCAATTAACCACCCACTCCCCTTCATACACATTCCCCACCAAATCGGCCAAAGAGCTTGTTGCCAAATCAGCCTTCAGCCCCTTGGCGGCATCAATGACGGCATTGCCCACCAGCGACGTAGCGCGGGAAGCGGTCGTCATTCCTGACTCTTGTCCCGAAGCAGTGTCTACCTGCACTTCGATGATATGGGGCGGAATGCCGGTTTCGTTAACCAGCGTTTGCAGTGCCATCGTATGCACCCCCTGCCCCATCTCCGTCCAGCCGTGGTCAATCAGCACCTTATCGGCGGCCACAATAGTGATCCGGGCTTTGGACGAGTCGGGCATCCCGTTGCCCACACCGGTGTTTTTGATGCCGCAGGCCAACCCGGCATACTTGGCGTTGTAGAATTCATCTTTCACGGCCAGCAGCGTCGCCTTGGCTCCGGCTCCGGCTTCAATAACCTGCCCAGTAGCCGTCATATCGCCATCGTCCAGAGCGTTGTCATAGCGGAACTGCCAGCGGTCAAAACCGCCCTGTTCGCACAGGTCGTCAATGAGGCTTTCCAGCCCAAAGGCAGCCTGGTTCACGCCAAAGCCGCGCATGGCTCCACAGGGGAGGTTGTTGGTATAAACGGCCGTTGCTACCACATCCGTCACCGGGAAACTATACGCCCCCGTCGCGTGCCCCGCCGACCGCTCCAGTACCTTCATCCCCACCGACGCATACGCCCCGGTGTCGCCCACAAATTCCACCTTGCAAAACGTCAGCTTGCCATCTGCGTCGCACCCAAGCTCATACTCCATCCAAATCGGGTGCCGCTTGGGGTGCATCACAATAGATTCATCCCGGTTTAGCTTCACCTTCACCGGCCGCTGCAGCACCATCGCCATCAGCGCCGCGTGGCCCTGCACCGTCAAATCTTCCTTGCCGCCAAACCCACCGCCGTTGGAAACCAGCTTCACCCGCACCTTCTCCTGCGGCAGTCCCAGCAGCTTTTTAATCTGCGTCCGATCCTCATACACCCCCTGCCCCTGCGACAGCACTTCAATGCCGTCGCCTGCGGGGTAAGCAATGGCGCACTCCGGCTCCATAAACCCATGTTCAATCATCTGCGTTTGGAAAACACCGTGTGCCGTGTAGGCTGAAGCCGCTTTGCTGGCCGCCACATCCCCCCGGTTGGTGACAGTGCGCGACAAAATGTTGCTGCCGTTGCCGTGAACCGAGGGGCTGTCGGCCGTCATCGCCTGGTGCATGTCGGTAATTGGCTCCATCACCTCGTATTCTACCTTGATCAACTCAACAGCCTGCCGCGCCACCGCTTCCGAGGTAGCCACCACCCCCGCCAGCACGTCGCCTAAATAGCGGGTAATTTCCCCTTCAGCAATCATCAGCGGCCAATCTTGTCTAATCAACCCAATCATGCGGTCACCGGGCACATCGGCAGCGGTAAAAATGCGTATCACGCCATCGAGCGCGGCGGCAGTGCTGCTGTCAATGGCAACCACTTTGGCACGGGGATGGTCGCTAAATTTGAGTGCCCCAAACGCCATTCCATCCATTTTGATGTCGTCTACGTAGTGATGCTGCCCCAGCACCAGCTTTTGCGCCTGGTATTTGGGATAACGCGAGCCAACCTTGCCATCGCTCTCCGGCATTTCCACTTCTTCTTCCTTGCGGATGGCTTCGGCAGCGCAGCTAATGGCATCTACAATCTTTTTGTAGCCAGTGCAGCGGCACAGATGCGGGGTGAGTGCCTTTTCGATGTCGTCGCGGCTGGGGTCAGGGTTTTTGTCAATCAGGCTGTTGGCCTGCATCACAATGCCGGGAATGCAGAAGCCACACTGCACGCCCCCTTTGGAAACAAAGGCGTTGGCAAAGACGTTTTGCCGATAATCCCCCAGCCCTTCGGTGGTGGTAATGCGGGCGTTCACCAGCTTTTTCATGGGGGTAATGCAGGAAAGAACGGCCTTGTCGTCAATTTGCACAGCGCAGCAGCCGCAGGCAGCCTGCGGAGCGCATCCGTCCTTGGGGGATGTAATTCCAGCTACGTCACGCAAATAGGTGAGCAGCGGCAGTTCTGGGTCGCCATCCCAGGTTGCAGGCTGTCCATTTAAAATAAATTCCATGCTGATACCTCCATATGAAGCTGAAAAATTGGGCAGTCGTCTGACGTTTCCGCTATTTTACAAGGTTGCCCACAGGCGGCAACCGTTTTGGCGTAAAAAGAGATTGGGAGATTGGAGATTGGAGACTATGAACCTTCATCAATCTCCAATCTCCAATCTCTAATTCTCCCACGGCCGATAATCGAGCGATTGATGACGAAAATAAGTGGTGTACAGTTCGGCATAGTGCCCGCCGGCCGTCAGCAGCCCCTCATGATCCCCTTCTTCAATAATTTGTCCGTCGCGCAGCACAATAATCCGGTCTGCCGCCTGCACGGTGGACAAGCGATGGGCGATGACGATGCTGGTGCGGCCGCGCAGCACGGTTGCCAGCGCAATTTGCACCTGCGCTTCGGTGAGCGGGTCAATGCTGGCGGTGGCTTCATCCAGCAGCAAAATGGCAGGATCTTGCAGCAGCACCCGCGCCAGTGCCACCAACTGTCGCTGCCCCAGCGACAGCCGCGCCCCACGCTCGCCCACGTCGGTGTGGATGCCTTCGGGCAGGTCATCGAGCCAGCTACCATCGCCCAACTGTCGGGCTGCGGTTAAAACGGCCGTTTCATCTGCCCCCGGCCGGCCGTAGCGAATATTGTCCGCCACCGTCCCCGAAAACAAAAACGGCACCTGCGGCACCAGCCCAAGCTGGCGGCGGTATTGGCTCAGGTCAAGGGTACGAATAGAACGGCCGTCTACGCCCACATCTCCCGCCTGAAACTCATAAAACCGCATCAGCAGCTTCACCAAACTCGACTTTCCCGCCCCCGTATGCCCCACAATCGCCAGCGTTTCCCCCGCCGGAATCATCAGCGAAAAATCTTGCAGCACCGCATTGCGCCCCGTGCTGTAATTAAATGTCACCCGCTCAAAGGCAATCTCTCCCCGCAGCCGACCCACCGGCTCCTGCGCCGTTTGCACCACCACCGGCTCATCGTCAATTAGCGCAAATACCCGTTCACTAGCCGCCAGACCTTGCTGGAACTGGCTCCAAAATGAAGCAATGCTGGTAATGGGGTAGAAAAAGATTGATAGTCCCTGCACAAACAAATACCAATCACCCACCGAAACCGCCTGGTTGATCGCCATTAGCCCCCCAGCATAGATGATAGCCGCCACCGCCATGCCCGAAACGGTGTTCAGCAGCGGAAAAATGCTGCCAAACACCACCACCCGCCGCAGCTGCACCCGATACGCCAATTCATTGGTCGCCTGAAAATCGGTGTAAATGGCCCCTTCCTGACGAAAATTCTTAGCAACAGCAATCCCACTAATCGTTTCCTGAATCGTGGCATTGACAGTAGCCTGTGCCCGCTGCGCCTGCTGCATCGCATCCCGCGCCAGCCGCCTAAATACCAGGGCAATCACCACCACAATGGGGCCAACCGTAAAGGTAATCAGCGCCAGCCGCACATTTTGCGTCAACATTACCCCGGCAATCACCACCACCAGCACCAACTGGCTCAACAGGTCTACGGTCAGCGTGACCACGGTGGCAAAATCCTGGGTGTCGGAAGTGACGCGGCTAACGATGCGGCCGGAGGCAAACTGGTCAAAAAAGGACAGGTCACGGCGCATGACGGCGCGGAAGGCATCTTCGCGCAGTGCCAGCACCACATCGCCCACGGCCTGCGCGGCAAACCACAAATGGACAAAGTTAAACAGCCAGCCCAGTGCCCCCAGCACCGTCACCACAGCGGCCAGAGCCAGCAAAAGCTGCAGCTGCGGGTTGCCCGACAGCAAATCAATGCCCCGCGAAATGATGATGGGGGTAATGGTGGCGGTTAGCGAGATGAGCGTGACCATGAAGGCCACCAGCAGCACTTTGCTCCAGTGGGGGCGAAAATAAGCAGCAATGCGCCGCACCAGTTCGCGGTCGCTGTAGCTGCGGTCATATTCTTCAGGGTTGAGTCCGCCTGTTAAATGCATAGATGTTCCTTATGGAAAAATCAAAAGGGTCTTTTGGATCTCGTGGGTTGGCGGATTTGGTGCGTGGTGCGTGGTGCGTCAGAAAACCCATTTGCTACGCACCACGCACCACATTCAAAGCGCGTCAACCCTCTGAACTCCCAAAAAGCCAACCATTCAATCTCCTAATCTCTCAGTCTCCCAATCTCCAATCCCCAATCTCCAATCTCCGCTCTTCAGGGATAAAAATTTGCCGATAAACCAGGCTGTGGGTCATGAGTTCGTCGTGAGTGCCGTGGGTGAGTAAACGGCCGTTTTTCATCAACAAAATCAAATCCGCACTGCGAATCTGCGACAGCCGGTGCGTAATCAGCAGCGTCGTTCGCCCCTGCAAAATGCGCCGCATCGCCCGCTGAATCTGGTCTTCCGTGTTCGAGTCAATCGCGCTTGTCGAATCATCCAGCACCAAAATACGTG
>JAGQGA010000336.1 GCA_020432595.1 Anaerolineales bacterium
CGTTTGCGTCTCTACAACGGCACCTACCAAGACTATTTGGTGCAGCGTGAGGCCGAAACGGCGGCAGCGAAGGCAGAAACGGCCGTTTCCAAACCCTCAGAGCCAGACCCCGGCAGCAATGGCACTCCCCTCAGCAAAAACGCCCAGCGGCAGCGTGCCGAAGCCATTGCCACCGTCGAAGCCCAAATTGCCGCCGCCGAAGCACAGATGGAAGCCTTGAGCGAGGCACTGCAAGATGCTACTCAAGCCCAATCTTTTGACAGGATTCAAGAAATTAGCCTAGAATATGCCGCTACCGAAGCCAAGCTGGAGCAACTGATGGCAAGCTGGGAGACGCTGCTGGATGAATGATCAACCCCCAAAACTACTCATCGGCCTGACGGGCAACATCGCCACGGGCAAATCGGCCGTTATGCGGCTGGCCGCCTCTCACGGGGCGCTCACCATTGATGCCGACAAGGTTGTCCACGATATTTTAGCCCACGACCCCAGTATGCAGGCCGCCATTGCCGTCGCTTTTGGCTCTCACGTCCGTAAATCCAACGGCCAAATTGACCGCGCCGCGTTGGGGCAAATTGTATTCAATGACCCAGAGGCGCTGCGTGATTTAGAGTTGATGCTCCATCCAGCAGTGCGGCTGGAAATCACCCGCCGCCTGCGCGAAAGCGAGGCTCGCATTGTGATGATTGAGGCGATCAAGCTGCTAGAGGGGGGCTTATCGCAGATGTGCCACCAGATTTGGGTAACACGCTGCGCCCAAACGCTGCAAATTGACCGGATGCGGATTTGCCGAGGGATGGCGCTGGAAGAAGCGGTGGCGCGGATTAAGGCGCAGCCACCGCAGGAAGAGAAGGTGGCGTTGGCCGATGTGGTGATTGATACGGGTGGCTTGATGCGCGACACGGAGCGGCAGTTTGAGCTGGCGTGGCAGCGGCTGCCATCGCCCGACAGCGTGGAGCCACGTGTGGTGCCAGATTTGCCGCCGCCGGTGGTGGTGCGGGTTGTGGCAGAAACGGCCGTTTCCACCCCTCCCCCACCTGCCCTGCCTCCTATCGAACGGCCAGAAAACCTCGATGTGCGCCGCGCCCGCCCACCCGACATCCCCTCCATCTTGCTGCTCATTCAAAAAGCAACCAACGGTACGGTCAGCCTCAAGCGCAGTGACTTGCTGATGGCCTTGGGCGAGCGCAGTTACTTCATTGGCCAGATTGGGGCGCAAATTAGTGCCATCATGGGCTGGGTGGTGGATGACATGGTGGGGCGGATTGACCAGATTTATTTGTATCCGCTGGACGAGGGGGTGGTGACAGGAACGGCCGTTTTGGAAGAAATCGAACAATCCGCCCAAAACCACATTGCCGAACTCATCATGGCTACCCTACCCGACACCACCCCCGCAGCCGTTGTCCAACTGTTCCAGCAGCGTGGCTACCAGCCGCGCAGCAGTTTGCCGCAAAACCTGCCCCGCAACTGGCAGGCCGCCCTGGGCGAAACAGAGACCAGCCAGGGTCAGCAGTTGTTTAAAGTGCTGCGCCCGGAACGAATTAGAACACGGTCATAGGGGATTGGAGATTAGAGATTAGAGATTAACCGGTTTCTAATCTCCAATCTCCAATCTCTAATCCCTCAACATGAGGTATAGTTAGCGTATGGAAGCTGTTAAAAATTGGATCACCAATCATTCAAATTTAGCCGCCTGGATCGTTTTGGCGCTGGGCATGAATATTTTGCTGGTTTTTGAGGCGCGGGATGTGGGGTTGCAAGGTAGCCAATGGTTTTGGCTGGTTGTCGTCACCACGTTGGTCGCGGGAGCCTGCATCTGGATCATTAGCTGGGGCGATGATGAGGATGAAGGGGAATTGCTGGAAGAAGATGCCTAGTTACCGGCCAAGAAGTTCAACTTCTGCTGAGAAGTTGAACTTCTACTAACTTGATAATTTAACCGGAGATTGGAGATTGGAGATTCAAAATCTCCAATCTCTAATCTCCAATCTTTATGCCCATGCTTCCTCCCGATTTTTCGCACACACCCATTGCTCTTGAAGATGCTGAAGCCCTGCGGCGCGTGCTAGGCGATCTGTTTGTGGTGCATGACACCACGCTCGACCGACCAGAAGCTGGCTATGTGCGCTTTCGCGGCCATTTTTTGCAGGATCCAGCCGACTGTTTTCACGAGCTGCGCCGTCGTTTTGAGCAATTTGGCTTTACGCCGTTGCTGCGGAAGGATGGGGATCAAACGGCCGTTATTGCCATGCCCTACGTCTTTGACCCGCCTCCTTCCAACTGGGTGATCAACCTCGTTCTCTTTCTCGCCACCATCCTCACCACCCTCTTTATTGGCACCGGCTTTGAAGCCACCAGCGTCGAGCAAATGTGGCAAATCTGGCGCGGCTGGCCGTTCAGCCTCAGCATCCTGCTCATCCTTGGTGCTCACGAACTCGGCCACTACTTCGCCGCCCGCTACCACAAAGTTCCCGTCACCCTGCCGTATTTCATTCCCGTGCCCACCATTCTCGGCACTATGGGAGCCTTCATCCGGCTCAAAGCCCCCGTCCACAACCGCCGCGCCTTATTAGACGTAGGCGTGGCTGGTCCCTTGGCGGGCATGGTCTTTGCCGTCCCCATCTTGCTCTACGGCCTCTACACCTCCCAAATTGGGCCAGTTGTCCCAGGTGGGTTGCAAGAGGGTAACTCGCTGCTTTATATTGCCTTTAAATTTCTTGTCTTTGGGCGTTACTTACCAGCCAATGGTATTGATGTCCATATCACGTCGGTGGCGTTTGCGGGTTGGGCGGGGCTGCTGGTTACGGGGCTAAATTTGCTGCCGGTGGGGCAACTGGATGGGGGTCATGTGGCCTATGTGCTGTTTGGCGACCGTGCCAAACAGCTTTTCTGGCCGATACTCGTTGCGTTGGGGTTGTTGGCCGTGCTAACCACCAACTCAATGTGGGTGATCTGGATTATCCTGCTTTACTTTTTGGGTCGCAACCATGCCCAGCCGCTTGACGACATTACGACACTGGATCAAACGCGCTGGCTGATTGCTGTGGGCACGCTTATCTTGTTTTTCCTCGTTTTTGTCCCCATTCCGCTAGTAGCGAATTGATCACGGTAGGACAATTGTGCACAATTGTCCTACTGTTTACTAAAACGGTAGCCAATGCCGTGTTCTGTTAGCAAGTAGCGGGGCTGGCGGTGGTTTTTCTCCAGCTTTTGCCGCAGCCGCGACAGATAAACGTGGACGTAATCGGTGCTGTCCTGATAATTCTGCCCCCACACATTTTCTAGAATTTGTGAATAGGTGACGACGCGGCCGGCGTTTTGCACCAAATAAGACAGCAGACGAAATTCGGTTGACGTTAATTTGATGGGTTCGCCATCCACCATCAGCCGCCGATCTTCCAGGTTGATTGACAAATAATCGTCTTTGTAACCGGTACTGTCTTTGCGTTCTGGCACCTGTTTTTTGCTGCGCCGCAGCAGCGCCGCCACGCGGGAGACAAGCACACGGCCGCTAAACGGCTTGCTGATAAAATCATCAGCGCCGCTGCTAAAGCCCTGGACAACAGATTCTTCGTCCTGCAAGGTTGTCAGCATCATAACAGGAGTGTCTGTTAACAGCCGGACATGTTTGCAGACATCCCAGCCGTTCATGTCGGGCATCATGACATCAATGATGACCAGATCGGGGCGAACCGTATACAGTTTGCGTAACCCACTTTGCCCACCGGAGGCGGTGTAGACAGTTGCTCCCGTTTCCGCCAGGATTAATCCAACGGCTTCGCAGAGATTAGGGTCGTCGTCAATGATCAGGATTTTGCGGTTGGATAGATTTTCACTCATTTTTATGCTTCACGTAAGGATACGTCTGTGGCGATTTGGTTTTGTCCCTACACCAGGATCGCCCTTGTGCCTCGTTGCTTACTCAATCAAGAACAAATCTTTGGATATTCTGAAGCATAACGGAAGAGTATTAAAAAAAACGTAACAATTAAATTATACCTTAAGATAAGGGCGCAAGAATTGACCGGTGTAGGAGGCGGAAACGGCCGTTATTTCCTCCGGCGTTCCCACCGCCACAATCTCACCACCTCGGTTGCCCCCCTCCGGCCCCATGTCAATGATGTGGTCGGCCACCTTGATAATATCAAGATTATGCTCAATGATAATCACCGTGTTGCCCTTGTCTACCAGTTTGTTTAGTGCCTCAATTAGCTTCGCTACATCGTGCGAATGTAGCCCCACCGATGGCTCATCCAAAATATAGACCGTCCGCCCCGTCGCAATCTTCGATAGCTCCCGGCTCAGCTTAACCCGCTGCGCCTCGCCACCGCTCAAGGTGGGTGCTGGCTGCCCAAGCTGGATGTAGCCCAGCCCCACATCGGCCATTGTCTTCAGCTTGCGGCGAATAGTGGGTACATTCTCAAAAAAGGTGAGCGCCTCATCAATGCTCAAATCTAGCACCTGGGCAATATTCAACTCCTTGTAGGTGACTTGCAGCGTTTCGCGGTTGTAACGCGCCCCGTGGCAAATATCGCAAGGCACATAAATATCGGGCAAAAACTGCATTTCAATTCGGTTTTGTCCCTGCCCCTGGCACGCTTCGCACCGCCCGCCCTTGACATTAAAGCTAAACCGCCCCGGCTCATAACCGCGAATTTTGCTGTCGGGCAGGCTGGCAAACAGGTCGCGGATGGGGTTAAACAGATTGGTGTAGGTGGCGGGGTTGGAGCGCGGCGTGCGGCCAATGGGGCTTTGGTCAATCTCAATCACTTTGTCCAAATGCTCCAGCCCGTCAATGGCTTCGTGTTTACCCGGCAACACCTTAGAGCCATAAAAATGCTGGTTGAGCCGCTTGCTCAAAATCTCGACCAAAAAGGAGCTTTTGCCGCTGCCGCTGACGCCGGTGATGCAGACCAGCTTGCCCAGCGGGATGTGGATATCCACATTTTTGAGGTTGTTTTCTTGCGCCCCCAGCACGCGCAAAAATTCGCCGGTGCCTGCCCGCCGCTTTTTCGGGATAGGGATTTGCTTACGGCCGCTTAAGTAGGCCCCGGTCAGTGACCGTTCCACCGCCATCACCTGCTCTGGTGTGCCTTCGGCCACCAGTTCGCCGCCGTTTAACCCGGCTCCTGGCCCCAAATCCACAATCCAGTCGGCGGCACGCATGGTGTCTTCGTCATGTTCCACCACCAAAACGGTGTTGCCCAAGTCGCGCATTCCTTTGAGGGTGTGGATGAGGCGGGCGTTGTCGCGCTGGTGCAGCCCAATGCTGGGTTCGTCCAGCACATACAGCACGCCCATAAGCTGGCTGCCGATCTGGGTGGCGAGGCGGATGCGCTGGGCTTCGCCGCCGCTGAGGGTGCCGGCCGTCCGGTCAAGGGTCAAATAATCCAGCCCGACGTTGATCATAAAGGAGAGGCGTTCGCAAATTTCCTTAAGGATGGGTTTGGCGATGATTTGCTGGCGGTTGGAGAGGGGAGAACGGCCGTTTCGCAGCCCATCGGCCCACGGCAGCACCTCCTGCACCGGCTTGCGCGTCAGCCCATCAATCGTCACCCCGTCAATGCTCACCGCCCGCGCAATCGGGTTCAAACGGCTGCCGTCGCAAGTGCGGCACGGATGATCCACCATAAACTCTTCCAGCTTCTCGCGCACATAATCGGACGTAGATTCACGGTGCCGCCGCGCCAAATTATTGATTACCCCTTCATATTGGGTACGATATTCACGCTGATCCCCTTGCCGGTTGTTGTATGTCACCGTCACCGTCTCTTCGCCGCTGCCGTAGAGCAAAATGTGCATTTGCGCCGGGGTAAGCTGTTTGACGGCGACATCGGTGGGAATGTGAAAATGAACGGCCGTTGCCTTCAACAACTGCCAGTAATACCCCGCCTTATCATCCGTCGGCCACCCCGTAATCGCCCCCTCCGCCAGCGTTAGGTCTTTATTCGGCACAATCAAATCAGGGTCAAATTCCTTGCGCGTACCTAGCCCCTGGCAATCGGGACAAGCCCCGTGCGGGCTGTTAAAGCTAAAGGTGCGTGGCTCAATTTCCGGGATGCTCGTGCCGTCATAGGGACAGTAAAGATGCTCGGAATAAAGATGATCCATCTGGTTGTCGCGGTCAGTCACATCATTGATGATGACAATTCCCTGCCCCAGCCGCAACGCCGTTTCAATGGAATCGGTCAGGCGGGAGCGGTCGGCGCGGGCTTCTTCGCTGTGGTCGTCGGGTTTGTAGCGAATAATCAGCCGATCTACCACAATCTCAATGCTG
>JAGQGA010000337.1 GCA_020432595.1 Anaerolineales bacterium
CACCACGTCGTTGAGAATGTAGGCGAAGGCGTGGAAACCGAGGGCCACCAGCAGCAGCGGCCAAATATTGCCCCAGCCAAGCTGCGGGTTAACGGTGGCCGCCCCCAGCAGCGGCAGCATCCCGCTGAAGCCAAAAAGGGCGAGGTGGAGGAAGCGGATGAGGGAGGGGAGCATGGGGGTGTGGAAGTGGGGAGCAGGGTGTGGGGTGTAGGGAGAATACGCCCTACTCCCCACACCCTACTCCCTACAAAACAAGGTTCAGCCACTTCGGCCCGCGAAACAGCACGCCGGAGCGCCATTCGATGGTTTCATCGGCCAGGGCCAGGGTGGGGAAGCGGGTGAAGAGGGTTTGCAGGGCGATTTTGCCTTCGAGCCGGGCGAGGTGCGCCCCCAGGCAAAAATGGATGCCGAGGCCAAAGCTGAGGTGGCGGCTGTCTTCGCGCTCAATGTCAAACTGATCGGGCTGGGCATATTGGCAGCCGTCCCGATTGGCCGAAGTGATGACGACGCGCACCAAGTCGCCGCGCCGGATGGGGTGGCCTTTGAAGACAAAATCTTGCCGCGCCCAGCGGGTGGTGGAGGTTTCTACGGGGCCGTCGTAGCGCAGCAGTTCCTCAACGGCCGTTTCCCACAAATCCGGCCGCGCTTGCAATAAAGCCAACTGCTCTGGGTGCTGCAGCAGCGTCACCACCCCCATGCCCAGCATATTGACCACCGTCTCATGCCCCGTCACCAGTAGCAGCACCACCATGCTCGCCCGTTCCGCCTCACTAAAGCGGTCGCCGCTTTCCTCCGCCTCCACCAGTGCCGTCAGCAAATCGTCGCGGGGGACTTGCTGCCGCTGGGCGCAGAGGGTGTTGATGTAGCCAATAAACGCATGGATATACTGCTTGCGCTGCCGCCAGTTGATGCCGTGGCTGCCGGGGGCAATGACCGCCTTGCACCATTCCCGCACCTGCTCGCCGTCCGCCTCCGGCACGCCCAGCAGGTCGGTGATGAGCTGCATCGGCATGGGAAAGGCAAAATCGTTGATGTATTCCATCCGTCGCCGGGGCGCAACCCGATCCAGCAGGTCGTTTGTCACCTGCTGGATGCGCGGGATCATGCTGTCAATGCGGCGGGGGGTGAACGCTTTGTTGACCAGCGACCGCAGCCGCGTGTGGTCGGGCGGGTCGGCAAAGAGCATGTTTTGGTTGATGAGGTCAAGTACGCTGCCGCTGCTGATGGGGTGGTTGTGGTCACCGGGGGCAAAGGCGTTGCGGGCGTTTTTGCCAATGCGCTCGTTGTCTTTGAGAATCTCCACCACGTCTTCGTGACGGGTGATGTACCAGATGGAACGGCCGTTTGGTGCCACATGAGCATAAATCGGTGCTTCCTCCCGCAACCGGGCAAAGGTTGGATGCGGGTCAGCCTTGAAGGCGCGGCTAAAGAGGTCGTAATCCACGGCAGTTATCCATATTATACCATCCAACGGTCAGAATCTAACATTGCTGTTTATTAGCCACAAGTGGCAAGTCTCTTTTGCCAACCAGACTTGCTACCTGCGACTTGTTACTTGCAGATACAAGAATGCAAGTTTGCAACCTTGTTTGGCGGCTAGATTACTGGTTCCTGCGTAAATATCCGCCGCACCATCGGCTCGAAAAAGGCCAGCGGCAGCGAATCATAGTTGGGGTCAAAACAATTTTGGTCATACTTTTCACAAAACTCAGCGCAATCGTCATACCAAGGATGGTCTTTATACGCATCCCGCGCATTACGATCCTCGCCGTAATGGTGGGCATAGTAGACCATTTGGAACAGACCGTGGTATTTGACAATCCAGACAATGCGTTCGGGCAAATACGGCCGTAAAATCGCCGCCACCATCTCCCCGTGCGTGTACGGTGCCAGCACATCCCCAATGTCATGCAGCAGTGCCGCCACCACATACGCCTCATCCTGCCCATCCCGATAGGCTCGCGTGGCCGACTGCAGCGAATGCTCATACCGCGTCACCTGATACCCCGATAGCGACGTTTTCAACGCCTCCACCGCCGCCAGCAGCCGATCCGGCAGCGTTTCGTTGTACTGCTTTTCCAACCGCTGCAGCAGCAAATAATCCTCCCGCGTTCCCTCCGCCATCTGCGTAAAACTCACCGTTTCCATCTTTCCTCCTAACCGGGACAAGCCAGAACCAAAAACGTTACACAGAGTTTCACGGAGAAGACACAGAGAGGCACAGAGGAAAAATGAATCGTTTTCCTTGCTTCCTCTGAGAAACTCTTTCCGATCTTTGTGTAACTCTGTGTTACTGCCTGTCTTGCGTACAAGAATTTCATCGTTAAGGCACTAGATTTGTATCCGGCAGGCCGCACACAGCCCATAAAATTCCACCAAATGCCCCTGAATTTGAAAATCAAATCGCTGACTGAGCAGCCTTTCCAGCTCTTCCAACCCACAATCAGCCACCTCCTGCACCTGGGCGCAGTTGGTGCAAATCAAGTGGTGATGGTGGCCGTTTTCCAGCAAAACATAGTGCGCCGCCCCTGTTCCCTGATAGACAGGGCGAATCAATCCCGTCTCACTGAGCAAATCCAGCGTGCGGTAAACAGTCATTCGCCCCACGCTGGGAGCCTGTTCCCGCACCATTTCCGCCAGCCCATCGGCACTAATATGACCGCCACACTGCACCAGCACCGCCAAAATAAGCTGCCGCGCCGCCGTCAGCCGATGGCCGCGCTCCTGCAAAGCCGCCTGCAAAACCTTGACCTGTTTATCCATTTGTCACCCCCTGCGCCATAAACCCCGCTGTGGCGCAAACAAAAAGGCCAGCACAAACAGCAGCGTTGTGACCAGCACCACCGCCGGGCCAGAAGCAATGTTGAGATAAAACGACAAATACAACCCGACAATCCCCGATACAGCCCCAATCACTGCCGCCACCCCCATCATGGGGGCCAAACGCCGCGTCAGCAGGGAGGCGGTGGCGGCAGGCGTGACCAACATGGCGACCATGAGGGCAATGCCCACCACTTGCAGGGCAACGACGATGGTAATGGCGATGAGGACAAGCAGCAGGTAGCGCAAAAATTCGGCTGGGAGCCGCAGCGTGACTGCGAGCGTGGGGTCAAAGGAGATGACAAGAAACTCTTTGTAAAAGAGCAAAATGGTGAGCAGCACCACAATACCTAATCCCAATGTGACCCACAAATCGGTGGCCGACAC
Source organism: Anaerolineales bacterium (assembly GCA_020432595.1). The sequence goes on from JAGQGA010000337.1 coordinate 3,208, forward strand.
GCCCAGCAGGTTGCCAAAGAGGAAGTGCGCCAGATCCACGGTGTAGTTGCCGGTGGCGGAAAGCAGGGCAACGCCCAGGGCAAAGGTTCCGGCAAAGATCACGCCGATGGCGGTGTCTTCTTTGACCACGCCCTGGCTGCTGAGAGCACCAATGCCAACGGCCGTTAATATTCCCATCACCAACGCCCCCAACGCCAGCGGCCAGCCCAGCAAAAACGCCACCACCACCCCCGGCAAAATCGTGTGCGCCAGGGCATCGCCAAAAAAGGCCATGCCGCGCAGCACCACATACGTCCCCAACACCGAGCAAACCACCCCGACAATAATCGAAGCCAGCAGCCCGCGCACGATGAAGCTGTAGCTCAAGGGTTCCAGTAACCAGTCCATTATGTTGGTAATCGGTAATCAGTAATCAGTAATCAGTGAGTTTGCACTGATTACCGATTACCGATTACTGTTCTTCCTCCATATGCTTCTAGCAAAAAATGGGGTTGCAAAACGGCCGTTGCTGCCCCAAACGCCACCACCCGCTTGTTCAGCAGCAGCACCTTGTCAAACCGCTCCGCCGCCAAATTCAGATCATGGGTAGCCACCACTACCGTCACCCCATCCGGTCGCACACTGTCCAAAATCTCAAACAACGCCTCCTGGCTGGGCAAATCCAGCCCCGTCAGCGGCTCATCCAGCAGCAGCAGCGACGCTTCCTGCGCCAAAGCGCGGGCAATAAACACCCGCTGCTGCTGCCCGCCCGACAGTTCACCAATTTGCCGCTTGGCGAAATGTGCCGCCCCCACCCGCGCCAAACTAGCGGCCACAATCTCCCGGTCGCGGCGGGCAGGCCAGCGAAACAGCCCAATTTGCCCCACCCGCCCCATCATCACCACATCCTCCACCGTCACCGGAAATGACCAATCAATTTGGTTGCGCTGCGGCACATAGCCAATGCAAATATGACCAGCCGGGCCGTGACCATAGACCGTTACCATGCCTTCTGTGGGTTTCACCGTCCCAACAATCAGCTTAAACAGGGTGCTTTTGCCCGCCCCATTTGGCCCTACTACGGCAATCCGCTGCCCGGCTTCCACCGTGAAATCTACCTCGCGCAGGGCATAATCGGCTCCATCTGCGGGACGGGGCTGGCGGGTAGCTCCATGCACCCCGGCCGCATAGGCCACCGAAACGTTTTGCAAGGCCAACGTGGGAGCCGTTGGCTCATGCACTACGTCCCGCGATTTCATTAAGCTCATCACAACATTCATATTGATTTTGTAACTATTCAGGGCTGACAGTCACGAACCAGTTTTCGACCAAGACATGTCATTTCGACGAGTCTTCGAGGAGAAATCCCGCTCCCTTTGCCTAGAAACATGGGATTTCTCGGAAGACCTCGAAATGACACCCGTATAGTTATTTGATATTTTATACCAAAAACTGAGTAGGACAATTTTGCAAATTGTCCTACGGCACCCAGGCGGGTTGGGTGCCAGGGGTGATGAGGGAGCGAAGCTCGCGGGTGGCGGTGTCGTAGAGCCAAACGGTGGGTTCGGCACCGGGGCGGGCAAGTTCGTAACCCTGGAAGGTGAGATAACGGCCGTTTTTCGACCACCCCGCCACCCCAAAATGCACCTCTGGACGATTCGTGAGGTTCGTTGGTTCGTCGCCAGCGCGGGGCAGCAGCCAGATTTGCTTGCCATCCGGCGAGCGCGGCGTTTTGCGCGTGATGGCAATCCAGCGACCGTCGGGCGAGACGGCGGGCAAGCTGTCGTTGACTTCTGCTGCTGCCCCGCTGAGATCAACGGCCGTTTCCGTCGCCAAATCCACCGCAAACAGATGCAGGGCAAACTGCTCCCCGTCCAGCAGCACATCGGTCACGAGCAGCGTGTCGCCCTGCGTATCCCACACCCCTGGCTCACCGGAGCGGCTGGGGATGCGAACGGTTTGGCCGGTTTGCAGGTTGTAGGCCTGTACCTCCTGGGCATTGGGAGAAACGTAGCTCAACCAACGGCCGTTTGGCGAAAATGCCGCCCCCCACCCCAGCCACTGTGAATCGGAAAAAACGGCCGTTGTCTCACCCGTTGCCACCTCCACCCACCACAGCCGGGGAGAGCCGGGGGGTGCGCCCGGGGTGGCAACGCTGCGTCGTTCATAAACCAGCCGCTGGCCGTCGGGCGACCAGCGGGGTTGGCTGCACAGGGCATCGTCACAGGTCAGGAGGGGGCGGGATAAACGGCCGTTTGTCCCCACCAGCCACAAATCCCCCAACCCATCCGCCCGCCGCCGCGTATAAACCACCGTCCGACCGTCGGGCGACACGGCAAAATCTGCCACATCAGCCGTCTCATCGGTGATTGGCAACGGCACGTCACCCGATTTTGGGTCAATCAAAAACAGCCGATTGCGCCCTGTTTCGTCCCAAGCAATATACAAAATCCCGCTGGGCGGGTCGCCCAACACCCAGTTGCCACTCTGCCACAGCATCCCCGCCACCGCCGCCACCGCCCCCAACAGCGTCAGCCACACCGCCCGGTCAAAGCGGCTGAGGGCAAGAGGTGTACTAAAAGAAAGCTTCATGGATCAGGTGCAAGTAACAAGTGGCAAGTGGCAAGTCTTGTTAACAAAAATGACCTGCCACTTGCCACCTGCAACCTGTTACAAATGCAGGTAAGGTTGAGGGGGCTGCTTGGTTTTGGTGATGGTTTCGGCGACGAGGATGGGCATGGAACGGCCGTTAAACACCCCCACCTCAAACCGCCCCTGCACCTCCACCCATTGATCCGTTGGCAAATCAGCCCCATCCGGCCAGCGCACAACCAACCCCACCGGCGCGGCATCGGCCACGCAGCAGCTAACGGTAAACCGCGCCACCATAAACTCATCTGCCCCAAACCGAGCATCGCGGTAGACAAAGCCGATCACATCGGCACGCTGCCCCGCCAACGCCGCCGGGTCGCCGCTGCGCTGAAATTCCCCCAACCAATCTAAAATGTTGCGCTCTCCGGCAATGATTCCCATCACCTCGTTGCCACCGGGGGCGGCAATCGACTTGATGGGGTCGGTGCCAAAGTTGAT
>JAGQGA010000338.1 GCA_020432595.1 Anaerolineales bacterium
CGCTCCAGCATGGCCCGAATGATCAAATATGCCACGGGGAAAAAGGTGATAATCTGGACAAATACCAATCCATCAATCCCGTAAATATCATTCATTCCCTGCGTAAAACGAATGCCTAGCAGTTGGCGTGTCACCAGCCCCGCCCGCCCAAAGAGTAAAATAGTGGCAATGGCAATGGCAAACGGCGGCGAAATCGTCGGCAGCAGCGTGAAAATATGCCAGAAACGATGCCCCGGCACGCTGCAGCGCACCATAGTATAGGCAAAAACAAAGCCAATTAGCGTTCCCCCGGCCGCTGTGGCAATGCCCATGCTGAGCGTATCCCACAGCACGTTCCAACTGTACGTGCGGAAGGCTGGATCAATGTAGCGGCCAAAATATTCTAGGCTTAATTCACCCGTTTCCAGATCAAAAAAGCCTTGCCAAACCACGCGCAGCAGCGGAAAAGCAATGAACAGAAAGACAAACACCCCCACCAGCAGCAGTCCCATTGCTAAAATAGGGTCACGCCCTATTAGCTTGATCTCCTGATACCGCCGCCACCACCCCGCCCAGCGGCGCGGTACGTTGTTAGTTGGGTCAATTGTTGCCTTGTTCATAAAAATTTGGTTGTAGCCGAGGATTCCAATCCTCGCTCTTAGGCTTTCGCAAAAGAACGGGCTTAGAAACACTCGGCTACAAAATTAACAACCGCTTGCTTACTCTTTCAGGCTGTCGGCGTTGGCAATTTCGTTGGTGAAGCGATCTACAAAGGCGGTTTTGTTTTCGCCACAATATTGAAAGTCATAATCAATCAGGTTGACATCCAGTAGCTCCGGCATGGATGCCTCGGCTCCGTTGACGGTGGGTGCCTGGAAGGCAGCGTATTTGGGGCCAAGTTCCTGTGTGGCTGGTTCCAGTGCCCAATCAAACCATTTCTGGGCAGCGTCCAGATGGGCAGCACCTTTGATGATACCCATGCCCCCGATTTCGTAGCCAGTTCCTTCTTCGGGGAAGGTTAGCACCAGCGGCGCGCCGGCTTCAATTTGAGCCACGATGTCGTGGGAGAAGACGATGCCAACGGCCGCCTCACCCTGACCCACAAACCGAGCTGGGGCTGAACCACTCTTGGTGAACTGATTCACTTGCCCGGCATAGGCGTTTAGGTAATCCCAACCTGCATCCTCACCGCGCATTTGTAGCACGGTGCAGAGAGCCGTATAAGATGTACCGGAACTGGATGGATGGGCGACCATAAGCTGGCCGCTGAACTCTGGCTTGAGCAGGTCGTCCCAACTGCGGGGTGGTTCCAGACCGGGGTTTTCGTCGAGGAAGTTTTGATTGGTAGCAAAACCCAGTGAACCGACGTAGACACCAGCCCAGGTGTGGTCAGGGTCGAGCATCAGGCCAGGGTCTTTGATGTTGCCAAGATTGGGTGAGTCATAGGCTTCAAGCAGGTCTTCGTCTTTGGCGGCAATGAAGCTGTCAATGGGGCCACCCCACCAGATGTCAAACTGGGGGTTGTCCTTTTCATTCCGCAGCCGGGTCAGCGATTCGCCGCTGGACATACGCACGAAGTTGACGGTGATTTCGGGATTAGCGGCTTCAAATTCAGCCTTCATTCCTTCGCACCATTCTACCTGGGGGGTGCAGAGCAGATTAAGCTCGGTGCTGGCTGCTTCTTGCTGGCAGGCAGAGAGAGCGAATATCGTGGTAACGATGAATGCAAGGATGGGGGTAAATCGTTTGATCTTGGACATAGTTCCTCCTTGGTACATGGGTGTACCTCTTGCCAAGTTTATAAGAAGGATGATTATAATCCAGTTGTGTGAAAATGAGTAAAAGATGAGATGACAAGAAAACGGCCGTTTCGCCCACAATCCCATAAACGCATATAATGAATGCTAGGTTGCTCGATGGGCAACACCATGATTTATAAACAGGAAGTAGCGCTTATGACGGTTTCACATATCCCGCTAACTGCTGATGGCCCCACCTTTTCCCGCTTGGTGTTGGGGTTGGGCAATCTGGCCGAATGGCAGCTTAATGATGCCCAACTGTTAGGGCTGCTTCAGGTTGCGTTTGATCTTGGCATTACTACGCTCGACCACGCCGACATTTATGGCGACCATCGCTGTGAAATGTTGTTGGGGCGGGCACTGGCCTTGGAGCCGACGCTGCGCCAGCGGCTGCAGTTTGTTGGTAAATGTGGCATTAAACCCGCTTCTCCCAACCGCCCAGAGAACCGAGTGAAACATTATGACACCAGCAAAGTCCATATCTTGGCATCGGTGGAAAGTTCGCTGCGTGATCTAGGCACCGATTACCTCGACCTGCTGCTGCTCCATCGCCCCGACCCGCTCATGAACCCCGACGAAGTGGCCGAGGCATTTAGCGACCTGCGGCAGGCGGGTAAGGTGCGCCATTTTGGGGTATCCAATTTCACCCCTTGGCAGGTGCATCTGCTGGGGTCACGGCTGCCGTTTCCACTGGTCACAAATCAGGTGGAGATGTCGCCATTGGCTTTGGATGTGCTGCATGACGGCACGTTGGATCAATGTATGCGGTTGGGCATGACCCCGATGGTGTGGTCGCCGCTGGCCGGGGGGCGGCTGTTTACCAGCGATGAGCCGCCTGCACGGCGGGTACGGCAGGCTTTGCGCGAAATTGGTGAGGAATTGGGCACGGCATCGCTGGATCAGGTGGCGTTGGCGTGGTTGTTTACGCATCCGGCCAACGTCCTGCCGGTGCTAGGCAGCAACAACCTGGAGCATCTTCGCAGCGCGGCGGCGGCAGCAAGTATGCGGTTGACCAGGCAGCAGTGGTTTCAGATTTGGCAGGCATCGGCGGGGCGGCCGGTGCCGTGAGGAAGCGATTGGGAGATTGGAGATTTGAGATTGTGAACCCTCACAAATCTCCAATCTCCAATGGCTCGTTAGAGATGATATGGCAATTTTAGAGGGTTTTAGTGAACAAACGTTTACCAACGACGGCAAAACCAAAACGGTATTTTGGCGCGGCAGCGGGCCGGGCGTGGTGATCATGCACGAGGTGCCGGGGATTACGCCGCAGGTAGCCGAATTTGGGCGACGAGTGGCTGATGCGGGATTTACGGCCGTTCTTCCCCACCTCTTTGGCACACCCGGCAAACCCTTTTCCGGCAGCTATGTGCTGGGGCAGATAGCGCGGCTGTGCATTAGCCACGAGTTTACGCTACTGGCGCGGAAGCAGGCCAGCCCTGTCACCGATTGGCTGCGGGCATTGTGCCGCCATGTTCACGCCACCTGCGGCGGACCGGGGGTGGGAGCATTGGGCATGTGTCTGACGGGTGGTTTTGCCCTGGCGTTGATGGTTGACGAATCGGTGATGGCTCCGGTGTTGAGCCAGCCGTCGCTGCCGTTCCCGGTGTCGGCCGGCCACAAGGCGGCGCTGGCAATTTCAGATGAGGATTTGGCGAGGGTGAAGGAAAGAACGGCCGTTGGCTGTTCCCTCCTCGGTTTGCGCTTCACCAACGACCCCGCCGTGCCGCCCGAACGGTTTGCCACTCTGCGCCGCGAATTGGGCGATGGGTTTGAGGCGATTGAAATTGATTCCTCCCCCGGCAACCTCCACAATATTCCCCAAAGTGCCCACTCGGTGCTGACCAATGATTTTGTGGATGAAGTCGGCCACCCCACGCGGGCGGCGCTGGATCGGGTGCTGGCATTGTTTAATGAGAGGTTGCGGGAATAAGAGGAAAATGGGACGCAGATTTACCTGATTTACAAGATTTATCAGGGAAATCAGGTAAATCTGCGTCCCACACAAAAACACTTATGCAGCTAACAAACAAGGTAGCTATTGTAACTGGGGCGGGGCAAGGGATTGGGGCAGCGATTGCCAGGGCTTTGGCTTTGGCGGGGGCGCGGGTAGCGGTCAATGATTTGAATCCAGACCGGGCGCAGAAAACGGCCGTTTCTATCCAACAATCAGGTGGGCAGGCCATCGCCGTGGCCGCCGATGTTGCCAACAAATTCCAGTGCGTCCACCTCATCGAAACCACCCGCGCCGAATGGGGGCAGCTTGATATTTTGGTCAACAATGCCGCCGTGGAGCCGGTGGCTTCCATTTTGAAGATGGACGAGTGGGATTGGAGCCGCTGCTTTGACGTGAACCTGAAGGGGACATTTTTTATGAGCCAGCTTTGTGGGCGCGTCATGGCTGACGAGAACAAGGAGCGTGGTGGCGCAATTGTCAACATCGCCTCCACTGCTGGCGTTTCCGTGCCGCTGGCAAACCGCGCCGCCTACTGCGCCAGCAAGGCGGGCATGGTCGGTTTTGCCCGCGAGTGCGCCCGCGAATTTGCCGCCTATGGCATTCGCGTCAACACCGTTCTGCCGGGCATCATTGACACGCCGCTCACCGAACCACTGCAGCAAAACGAGGCACTTATGGCACGGTGGCAGCAGGAAATCCCGCTAGGGCGCATTGGCTTGGCCGATGAGGTGGCGCAAACGGTTCTCTTTCTCTGCTCGGATGCCAGCAGCTATATGACGGGCAGCACGCTGACGGTGGATGGGGGACGGGTGATGCGATGAGTTGGTGGCGGGTTTGGGGAAATTAACGGCCGTTTAGCTCACTCTCTTGCTTGACTCCCGACCTATTGCCGATAACAATACAATAAAGGAGCAGAAATTCATACTACGTATGCGTACTAACATTGATATTGATGCCGGACTCATAGAGCAAGCTCAACAGCTTTCTGGATTACTAACCAAACGAGCCGTTGTTGAGGAAGCTCTTCGGCTAATGATTCAGCATTATCAACAGTTGCAGGTGCGACAGCTTCGTGGCAAACTCAAATGGGAAGGCAACTTGAACGAGATGCGAGCGAACCGTTTTAACAATGCTGGCTGATTCATCCATATTGAATAACATTGACCAGTAACAATCTCCAATCTCTAATCTCCCAAAAATCTTCATCTTGCCCTGAAGTAGTAAAACCAAGGTAACCCCTGGAAAGATACTCAAAAGGGGTGTCATTCCCGCAAAAGCGGGAATCCATGTCTGGGCCAAAGCTGGATACCCGCCTACGCGGGTATGACACCGTATAGATACAAACCAAGGATATTACATGCTTAAAACAGCCGAACAAATCGAACTTGCCCTGGAGCGCATTCTCCCCCGCGTGACCAAACCGGCACGGTATACCGGCGGCGAGTACAACCAAATCATCAAGAATTGGCACGACATTGATTTTAAGGTGGCACTGGCCTTCCCCGACATCTACGACCTCGGCATGTCGAACTTGGGGCTGATGATCATGTACGACATCATCAACAAGCACCGCAACCTGCTGGCCGAGCGCGTTTACTGCCCCTGGACCGACATGGAAGAGCTGATGCGCGAGCGGGAAATCCCCTTGTTTTCGCTGGAAACCAAGCACGCCATCCGCGATTTTGACATGCTGGCAATCAGTCTGCCCTATGAACAGCTTTTCACCAACGCCCTCAACCTGCTTGACCTAGCTGGAATGCCCATTCGCGCCGCAGAACGGGATGAAAGTTATCCCCTAGTCATTGCCGGCGGCCACGCCTGCTACAACCCGGAACCGATGGCACCTTTTATTGATGTCTTTGTCATTGGCGAAGGGGAAGAGGCGATTCTCAAAATCGTGGGCATCATGCGGGCTGCCAGCCATTTAGACCGGGAAACGCAGTTGCGCTACATTGCCCAAATTGAGGGGTGCTATGTGCCACGTTTTTATGACGTGGATTACCACGAAAGCGGCACGGTGAAGGCGATTACCCCCAACATGCCCGAAGCCCCACGCAAGGTGATGAAAACGATTGTGCCGGTAATGCCGCCGCCCGTCACCGACTTTATTATTCCGTTTGTGGAACTAGTGCATAATCGGGCACCGATTGAGATTATGCGCGGCTGCACCCGTGGCTGCCGCTTTTGCCACGCGGGGATGGTGACGCGTCCGGTGCGCGAACGGCCGGTTTCCGAAATCCTTGAAGCCATGGAAGAAATCCTCGACAAAACGGGGTACGAAGAAATCGCCCTCCTCTCCCTTTCCTCCAGCGACTACACCCATGTGCTGGAGCTGACCGACAAAATTGGTAAGCGGTTTGGGCATTTGGGGCTAAACATTTCCCTGCCCTCGCTGCGAATTGAATCCGTTTCCACGCAGCTCATGGACAATTTGGGCGACAGCAAGCGGGGTGGGTTTACCCTGGCACCCGAAGCCGCCACCGAGAAGATGCGCAACATCATCAACAAATATGTG
>JAGQGA010000339.1 GCA_020432595.1 Anaerolineales bacterium
AACCGCCGTCGCCGCTGGGGGCAAAAGCAATACGACCTTCGCATGTGCCTTCGGCTTCGGCCAGCAAACGGCCGTTTGCCGCCACCAGCACAATGACACAGCGAAAACGGGCCGTGCGCTCCGCTTCTGGCACGTCGGCCAGCTTTTGCAGCAGCAGTTGGTAACGCTCAACGGCCGTTAATCCCGGCCCCCCATACCGCGCCGAATACACCCCTGGCTCCCCATTCAGCGCGTCCACTTCCAGCCCCGAATCATCGGCCAGCGTCAGCCGCCCCGTCATCTGGGCATAGGCTGTGGCTTTAAGCAGCGCATTACCTCGAAAGGTAACGGCCGTTTCCTCCACATCCTCCGTCACCCCCACCTCATCCAAACCCAGCCACCCCAGCTCCAAATCTGCCAGCATCTCGGCAAACTCCCGCACCTTGCCCCGGTTATGGGTTGCCACCAATAACTCTTTCCTCATAAATTCACGCTTTTCCTTTTGCTATGCTATACTATCCGATGCACATTTTAATTACGTAAGGAACATTTTGCCATGAGCGAACAAGCCAACAGCCACAGATGGCCGTCACGGTTACGCTTCAACTATGGGTTTCTCCTCGAAGCCACGCTGGGCACCTTCCGAGTCACCGAACTCGATTATCCCGATGTTCACGCCGAAGATATTATTCTGCGTCCCTTAAAAGGCAAAATCACCGCCACGCGCACCTCTGAGGGGATTTATATTTCAGGACGGCTAAAAAGCAAGCTCCCGACCGATTGTATGCGCTGTTTAGAACCAACGGAACAGCCCATCACCATCAAACTTGACGACCTGTTTTATTATCCGCCCCATTTGGCACCCGAAGGGGAGTTTGTGGTTGGTGAAAATGGCTTTATTGACCTGGCTCCCCTCATCCGTGAACTCAGCCTCCTTGCCGTTCCCATCCAATCCTTGTGCAAACCCGATTGCCAGGGATTGTGCCAGGAATGCGGTCAGAATCTGAACGAAGGGGATTGCGGCTGCCAGGACGACGACATTGACCCACGCTTCGCCAAGCTGCGCGAACTTTTGTAATGTTCTTGCATCTATTCAGGTGTCATACCCGCTTTCGCGGGTATCCATCTTCAGCCTAGTCTGACAACCCTTTTTCATAGCTTTTAAACCATGTTTTACGATAGAGCAAAAATCTATCTCCGCAGCGGCGATGGCGGGGATGGGATGATCAGTTTTCGCCGCGAAAAATTTGTCCCTTATGGTGGCCCAGACGGTGGCGATGGGGGTGCCGGTGGCAGCATTGTTTTTGTTGTCAACCACCACATGAACAGCCTCATTGGCTATCATCGTAATAACCATTACCGGGCAGGTAATGGTGTGCACGGCAACCGTAAAAATTGTACCGGAGCCAACGGCGACACGATTCGGCTGGAAGTGGCTCCCGGAACCACTATCCGCAATGCCGAGACGGGCGACCTATTGGCCGACCTGACTGAACCGGGGCAGGAGTTTGTCATGCTTCAGGGTGGGCGCGGCGGGCGCGGCAATATCCATTTTGCCAACAGCCGCAGCCAAACGCCGCGCATTGCTGAACGGGGTGAACCGGGGCAAGAGCTATGGGTGACGCTGGAGCTAAAAATTATTGCCGATGTGGGGATTGTGGGGGTGCCCAATGCGGGCAAATCTACACTGTTGGCGGCCGTAAGTGCTGCCCAGCCCAAGATTGCCGACTACCCGTTTACCACGCTTCAACCCAATTTGGGGGTTGTGAACATAGGCGATGGCTTTGAAACGATGGTGCTGGCCGATATTCCGGGGCTAATTGAGGGGGCGGCTGATGGTGTGGGGTTGGGGCATGATTTTCTGCGCCACATTGAGCGGACACGGGTGCTGATTCATTTGCTGGATGGGTCGGCGTTTGAGCCGCTGGAAGAGTGGAAGATGATCAATCAGGAGTTGGCACAGTACAAAGCCACGCTGGAGAAAAAGCCGCAGCTTGTGGTGCTGAACAAGATGGATTTGCCGGATGCCATTGCCTGGGAGCCGATTTTGGCGGAGGAGATTAAGGCGGCGGGCTATCCGTTTTGCTCGATTTCGGCGGTGACGGGGCAAGGGGTGCGGGAGATGCTGTTTCGGGTGAAGAAGATGCTGGATGACGCGCCGCCAGTGGAACTGGAACGGCCGTTAACGATGCCTGTTATTCGCGTAACGGCCGTTTCTGACCCCAGCAACTTTACCATCACCCGTGAAGGCAACAACGACTGGCGCGTTAGCGGCATAGACATTGAGCGCATTGCCGCCATGACCTACTTTGAATTTGACGACTCCCTACTCCGCTTCCAGCGCATTCTCGCCGGTATGGGCATTACCGAAGCCCTCACCGAAGCTGGCGTAGAAGTGGGCGACATCGTCCACATTGGCGATGAAGAGTTAGAGTGGGCGGATTGACGGTAATCAGTAATCGGTAATCGGTAATCAGTACACTGACCACCGATTACCGATTACTGATTACTCCTCTTCATCCATCGGTGCGGCAAAGCGGCGCATGTCATTGATAGGGAGCTTGACCTGCTTGCGGCAGCGGATACAGTCCACAGAGTGGTACTTGTGCTTTTTCTTCTCGGCCTTGGTAATGGCCTGTGCTAAATAATCCTTCGAGATCGTAAAAGTAGCCCCACAACTTGGGCAGCGAACGTCCATGAGTTTCTCCTCTAAAATAGGACGCAGATTTTTCTGATCAAGTAAATCAGGTGAATCTGCGTCCTGTTTTTGTTTATGGTGGTTGGCATAGCCGGTGTTGTCTCCTCGTATAAATGGTTGCTAGTTGCTGGTACGAGCCACTAACCACCAGCCACGATTTCCATTGATTATGCAGCATTTTGGCTGTCCTCACAATAATCCTTCGGTAAATGCGAGCAAATTGTTATAATCCTGTCGGGCATTGGAGCAACTTTATTGTGTTATCGTCTGACAGCGTGTGGCTGTCAGAATTCGGCAAGATGATTGAATGGGTTTCAATTCACGGAGGACACAGCGGGCAGTTTTGCAACCACGCGGTGGACAGTTTGGAAGCGATTGTGCAGGCGTATGTGGCGGCTGGTTTTAGCTGGGTGGGTATTACGGAGCATATTCCGCCGGGCGGTGATGAGTTTGTCTATCCTGATGAGCAGGCGGTGGGATTAACGGCCGTTTCCCTCTACCACCGTTTCCGCGACTACATCCAGGTCGGCCGTGCCCTACAGCAACAATATGCCGACCGGCTTACTCTCTACATCGGCTGCGAAACCGAATATTACACCGGCTACGCCGACCACGTGCGGCGGCTGGTGGCTGAGTTCCAGCCGGATTATCTCGTCGGGTCGGTGCATCATCTGGAAGATATGTCGTTTGATATGGATGCCAATGATTATTGGCGCGTCGTAACGGCCGTTGGTGGCCTCGATGCCTTCTACCAAAAATATTTCGACCAGCAGTACGACATGATCCAAACCTTGCGCCCCCAGGTCATCGGCCACTTCGACTACCCCCGTATTTACGACCCCGACTACCCCACCCAACTGCGCCAGCCCGAAACCTGGGGCAAAATCATGCGCAATTTGCACGCCATCAAAGAAAGCGGCGCGATTCTCGACTGCAACACCAAAGGGTGGCGTAAGGGGCATCCAGAACCATACATCTCGGCTCCCATTTTGCAGGAAGTACTGGCCCTCGGCATTCCTGTCGTCCCCGGCGACGACTCGCATGGGGTTGCCGAAATAGGCACGGATTTACAGCGTGGGATTGACTGGTTGCAGGCGGCCGGCGCTCCCACAAATTGGCAACGCCCGTGTTCGTCCGTGTTTGTTCGTGTTCCATAAACAAAAAGGAGAAAAAATGACAAACGTGCGTGGTATGTTAACCTTGGCCGAACTGGCCGAACTGGTGGAACAGGGTGAGATTGAGACGGTGGTGGTGGGGTTTACCGATCATTTCGGCCGTTTGATGGGCAAGCGGTTTGATGCCGAATTTTTTGTGGAAAATGCTGCCAGCCACGGCACACATGGCTGCGACTATTTGCTGACCGTTGACATGGAAATGGAGCCGGTGCCGGGTTACACCTTTGCCAACTGGGAGCGTGGCTACGGGGATTTTCATTTGGTACCCGATTTAGACACGCTGCGGCGAGCAAGCTGGCTGGACAAAACGGCGCTGGTGCTGTGTGATGTGGAGAATGAACGCGCCCACGCCCCGGTGGAAGTCGCGCCGCGTTCCATTTTGCGGCGGCAGTTGGCAAAGGCAGAGGCTACGGGGTATGAGGTGATGTCGGCTTCGGAGCTTGAGTACTACATTTTTGAGGATTCGTACCGCACGGCGCATGAGAAGAAGTATACCGATTTGAAAACGGCCGCTTGGTATTTGGAAGATTACCATATGTTCCAGGGGATGCGGGAGGAAAAGTTCACGGCGGCGGCGCGGTATCACCTGAAGCATTCGGGCGTGCCGGTGGAAAATTCCAAGGGGGAATTCGGGCTGGGGCAGCACGAAATAAACGTGCGCTACGCCGATGCGCTGACAATGGCCGACCGGCATGTGGTTTACAAGCAATGCCTCAAAGAGGTGGCCGAGTCGCTGGGGGTGAGCGTGACGTTTATGGCGAAGATTGAGCGCGAGCAGGCGGGGTCAAGCTGCCACATCCATTTGAGCCTGTGGCAGGGGGATAAAAATGCGTTTGCAGGGGATCAAAAATTTGGCCCGGTGATGGGTTCGGATCTTTTCCGCTGGTTTTTAGGGGGCTGGATTCGCCACGCGCCGGAGTTTATGGTCTTTTATGCGCCAACGATTAACTCGTATAAGCGGTATCAGGATGGTTCCTGGGCACCGACGCGGCTGGCGTGGAGCTATGATAACCGAACGGCCGGTTTTCGGGTGGTGGGCAGCGGCCAAAGCCTTCGCATCGAGTGTCGTATTCCAGGAGCCGACTGCAACCCCTATTTGGCCTTTGCTGCCGCGCTAGCTTCAGGGCTGGACGGCATTGCCAACCAAATTGAGCCGCCGGATATTTTTGAGGGCGACATTTACTCGGCCGCCCATTTGCCCCGCGTTCCCTACACGCTGCGCGAAGCGACTGACCTGTTTGCCAACAGCGACTTTGTGCGTGAGGCACTAGGGGAGGCGGTGGTGGCGCACTACACCCATTTTTTCCGCACCGAGCAGAAGGCGTTTGATGAGTATGTAACGGATTGGGAGCGCCACCGCTATTTTGAGCGGATTTAATTTTTTGACAGGATTCACAGGATTTTACAGGATTATTTAAGGTTAGCAGTCAGCATACGCGGCCATGCCAAACCCTGCTAAACGACCTATCGAAATCCTGTTAATCCTGTAAATCCTGTCTTATTGCTTATTGCAAGGCAGCAACAATGCCACCGTCTACCATCATCACGGAGCCAGTGATGTAGCTGGCTTTCTCTGAGGCCAGAAAAACGACCATGTTGGCAAATTCGTCCGGCCGGCCGAGCCGCCCCAGCGGAATGCGGTTAATGGTTGCCTGACGCACCTCGTCCACCGTTTTGCCGCTTTTGCTGGCGTTGGCCTGGTTTAGCTCGTCAATGCGCTCGGTGGCAATGGTGCCAGGAGCCACCACATTGACTAAAATGCCGTGCGGAGCCAGCTCGCTTGCCATCGTTTTGGCCGTACCCAACACGCCGGTCCGCATGGCGTTGGACAGCACCAGGTTGGGGATGGGCTGTTTGATGGAGGAGGAGGTGATGGCGATGATGCGCCCGTAGCCTCCGGCCTTCATGTGGGGGATGGCGGCGTGGCTGAGCCAAACAAAGCTCATCAGGTTTTGCTCAAATGCTTTGTACCATGATGGCTCGGCGGTAGCCTCAAACCCCCCGGCCGGTGGGCCACCGGCGTTGTGTACCACAATGTCCACGCCGCCGTACTGCTCGACACAGGTGGCAACGACGTTCTCTAATTCGGCTTTTTGGCTGACATCGGCAGAAACGGCCGTTATCCGCACCCCCGTCGCCCCCCGAATCTTCTCCGCCGCCGCCTCTGCCCGTTCCAGCGACCGGCTGCAAATCACCAAATCACACCCCTCCTGCGCCAGCCCCATCGCACACGCATACCCGAGCCCCCTGCTGGCCGCCAATACCACCGCCCGTTTTCCTTTCAATCCTAAATCCATATCTCACCTCAAAAATTATTGAAAATTAGCACAATTGGAGATGGCTAAAGTTCATTTAAACACAAAATTTCGCAAAAAATTATCT
>JAGQGA010000033.1 GCA_020432595.1 Anaerolineales bacterium
ACATCTATGACAACAACACGATGTTGTCTAGCGGAACTCAAATCTCACTTGGGGATGCCAACGGCCAGACACTTACCAACTTGGGCAACGGCATGGCACCGTTTTGGCTAGACAACAGCACCTTTGGCTTTATTTACCTTGACCCCGTTTCGTCTGACAGCCGCCGCCGCAATATTGTGCTTGCCACCCTCGACGACCCAACCCTGCAAACACTTGTCGCTGCTGAAGCATTTACCAGCACCCTGCCCGACCGCCGCCCTGCCTCCCAAATTCACCTGCGCTATGTCCTACCCCACCCCACCAACCCCGACCTGCTCCTAGTCGTCGGCTTTGATGCCATAACCAGTGAAGGACACGTCTGGTCATATCGGCAGTCCACAGCGGACATTCAACCGCTCACTTCGCTCGGTGTTGATTTTGGCTATTCAATCAGCATGTCACCAAACGGCCGTTGGCTGCTGCTGCAAGGTGTCGAACGGCAAGGTCGTTCTGTCGGACAGACAATATCGTTGTATAATCTGGAAACAGGCGAAACGCGCCGCCACGTTATGGCCTTCCCACAGCTTGCCCCCGCCTTCACCTATGATTGGACATCTGATGGGGAATGGTTGGCCTATGTGGTAAATGGGCAGATGATGGGATTAACGGCCGTTAACCACAACTACACCCAAATCATCCCCGCCCCCAGCCACGACTGCGCCGCCATCGCCTGGGTCAACCAATAAATTGTAGGGGCGTATTGCATACGCCCTTGCTCACAACAACATCCATGAGCAAACAACAAGTCCAACAACAATTCGGTGCCAACGCCGCCGCCTACGCCACCAGCGAAGTCCATGCCAAGGGAGCCAGCCTCGCTCGGCTAGTCGAATTGGTGCAGCCCCAGGCAAATTGGCAGGTGCTGGACATTGCCACGGCGGCCGGCCACACCGCCTTTGTCTTCGCCCCCCACGTTGCCCACGTCATCGCCAGCGACCTTACCCCCGAAATGCTCACCGTTGCCGCCAACCTGGCGCAAGAGCGCACCATCCACAATGTCAGCTTCCGCGAAGCCGATGCCGAAGCACTGCCCTTTGACAACGCCAGCTTTGACCTTGTCACCTGCCGTATTGCTCCCCACCACTTCCCCAACATCCCCCAATTTTTGGCCGAAGCGGCGCGGGTGCTGCGCCCTGGCGGCACGCTGGCCGTGGTGGACAACGTGGTGCCGGGCAGCAAGCTCCACGGCAAAAAAGGGCGGCTGTTGCGCGAGGCGGGCGACTACGTCAACGCCTTTGAAAAGCTGCGCGACCCCAGCCACCACCGCTGCCTCAGCCTGGACGAATGGGAAGAGGGGTTCCGCAAAGCAGGGTTCACCCTACACCACAGCGAAACGGCGTTCAAAGCGATGACATTTGGCCCCTGGGCCGACCGGATGCAGGTGTCGCCAGAAAACAAAACCCGCCTCAAAGCGATGCTGGTGCAAGCACCAACGGCCGTTTCAGAGTTCTTGACACCCCAATTTAGCGAAGATAGAATCACTTTTCGCTTAACCGAAGCAATTCTTGTAGGAAAATTAGGGGTTGGAGATTAGAGATTGTCGCTTCGCTAGTGACAATCTCCAATCCCCAATCTCCAATCTCCATCATCTATGAACAAAAAATACCACTTCTGGATTACCGGCTGCCAAATGAACTACGCCGATGCCCGCCGGGTCGCCACCGAATTAGAAAAACTGGGGTATCAATTCACCCCCGAAGCCCAAGACGCAGACGTGATTGTGCTGGAAACCTGCACCGTGCGCCAGCAGTCCGAAGACAAAGCCTACGGAATGCTCCACACCCTGCGCCCACTGAAAAAAGAAAAACCCGACACCACCATCGCCGTCATGGGGTGCGTCGTCGGCGTGCGCGGCAACGAAACACTGGAAAAACAATTCCCCTTTGTGGACGTATTTATGGAGCCTTCGACCAACGGCCTGCCGCTCATCTCCCACCTGACGCAGGACGACGTAGCGCAGCTTGAGCAAGAGGCGGCTACCACCCGCCACGCTTGGCAAGATGGCGAAATCATTTTGCCCGACCACGAACGGGGTCAGCTTGTTTCCGCCCCCGTCTCCATCGTCTACGGCTGTTCCCACGCCTGTACCTTCTGCATCATCCCGCAAAAGCGGGGCAAGGAGCTATCGCGCCCCGTTGGCGAAATCGTGGCCGAGGTGCGTTCGCTGGTGGCGCAGGGAGTTAAGGAAGTGGTGTTGCTGGGGCAAATTGTGGATCGCTATGGCTACGATATCGGCGATGGTCCTGATTTGGCCGACCTGCTGCGGGTGGTCAACGATGTGGATGGATTGGAGCGGATTCGCTTCCTCACCAGCCACCCCAACTACATGACCGACCGCATTCTGCACGCCGTGGCCGCGCTGCCCAAGGTGATGCCCCAAATCGAAATTCCCATTCAGGCGGGCAACAACGAAGTGCTGGAAAACATGAAGCGGGGCTACACCAAGGAGCAATACCACGCCCTTATCCACCGCGTACGCGACATCATTCCCGATGCCGCCATCCACTGCGACATCATCGTCGGCTTCCCCGGCGAAACCGAGGCGCAGTTTCAAGAAACTTATGACGTTTTGGCCGAACTCAAGCTAGATAAAATTCACCTAGCCCGCTACAGCCCGCGCCCCGGGACGGTTAGTGCCCGCCGCATGGCTGATGACGTGCCGGATGAAGAAAAGCGCCGCCGCTTTCACCTAATTGAGGCGTTGCAAAAGGACATTTCCGAAGAAAAGATGCGCCAATATATGGGGCAAACGGTAGAAGTGCTGGTGGAAGGAGAACAGCGCGGCCGCTGGCGCAGCCGCAACCCGCAAAACAAGCTGGTCTTTTTTGACGACCCACGTGACTTGAAGGGGCAAATTGTGCAGGTGAAAATTAATCACACGGGCGTATGGAGCATGTCGGGGACGGTGGTTGGTGATACAAATGGGAAAGAAATGGCAGAAACGGCCGTTTTTCACGACACCATTCCCCTCACCGTCATCTAATTCCCAGCCATCTCAATCCCAATAAAACCACGCGACGGGTCATCGGGGTGGGGGCCAAGCGTCACGGGAATGGTAAGCGTATCGGGGCCACGGCGCACGGTAAGCTGAACGGCCGTTCCCACTTCACGCCCCGCAATCACCGCCACCAACTCCTCATTGCTCAAAATGGCATGGCCGTCAACGGCCGTTACCACATCCCCCGCCTGCAGCCCTGCGGCTTCACCAGCACTGCCGGGCAGCACAATGGCAATTACCGGCGGGGCAGGACGCGGCGTAAACGTCGGCAAAATATCAGGGGCAATCGTGGCATTCGGGTTAGGTCGCGGGCTGTTGATCGAACGCACCTCCACTCCCAAACGGCGGCTGCCCGGCTCTAACGTTAGCGGCAGTTGCACCAGTGAATCTCCCTGGCGCAAGGTCAAAATTACCGTGCCGCTGCCGCTGTATGTTTCCATATAGCGCACCAAATCATCAGGCACATCCAGAGGAAAAGCATCAACACCCACCAGCAGCGATTCGGGCTGTAGGTTGGCTCGGCCGGCCGGACTGTCTGGCTCAACGCTGGTTACAATAATCCCTTGGGCACGGCTAACCAGTTCGTTCACCGCTGGCGCCGTTGCTTCGCTTGTGCCGGTGACAACGCGGCGATAGAGATACATCGCTGCCCCCACGCTGCTGATGCACAGTAGGGCTACAAATAAAATGCCGAGAATAATAACCAGATGACGTTGACGATCAGACATTGCACTATATGCAAGTAACAAGTGGCAGGTAACAAGTCTCACTTGCCACTTGCCACTTGTTACTTGCCTTTCTCAGGCGACTGTAAAATAACCAGCTTGGGTCTTACTTTGGCTCAAAACGGCCGTTATATCATCCCCATTCCGCACCAGATACACCGCCATGCCGCTGGCTTCCAGCAGCGTTGCCAACCCAATGCCAGAACGAGAACTGCCAAACGAGCCGGGGTCAACCAGCACCGTCACCACACGCAGCCCACGCCGTGAAAGTTGACGAACGGCCGTTGCCCAATTATCCCGCGTTGTCGGTGTTACGACAATCAACGTCGTTCCGCGAGGAAATAAATGCGACTCGGCATGGAGCATATCGGTTAGTGGCACCTCACCCCGCGCCGAAAGCACCGACAGGGTTTCCAAAATGCGGTTAAGCTGCCGCTCACCCCGGTCAGGCTGCACCACCTCGTTCGACTGCCCATACCCCAGCATCCCAACTGCCCGGTCACGCCGCAAAAAATACTGTGCCAGTGAGGCCGCAATTGAAACCGTGTACTCCTCCGTCGTCCCCGGCAGTGTAAACGAATCTCTTTGCATCCACGGCGGCAAATTTTCCTGCTGCCGCAACCGCTCCAGTACTTCCTTTGGAGCCACATGCTCATACACTGACATATCCGGCACAATCCAAATGTCAGCCAGCGGGTCTAGCTCGAACTCTTTCACAATCAGTCGGTCGCGGCGGGCACTGCTGCGCCAATGAATACGGCTAAAGCTATCGCCTGGCGCGTAATCGCGCACGCCAGAGGCATTGGTGGTCACATAATGGGTGCGCCGCCGCAGCGCATCGCCACCAGGCAGCAGCCCAATCGGCAAAGCAAACTGCTGAATATCAAAGGTAAGCGGGTAAATAATCACGTTAGTTGTAGCCGATAAATCCCGCTCCATCGGAAACAATCCAAACGGGTCGCTGGTACTAATACGCAGCGGGCCAAGCTGGTACCGACCACGCTGACGGCAAATGGTCGTGATACGCCAGCTATAGCTTTTGCGCGGCCCCAGGTTGCTAACCACATGGCTGGAAAAATGACCGGGCAGCGTGGTATCGTCCTGCACGGCCAACCACAACTTGGGCACAATACTGGTATTTCGCACCACAAACCGCTCATCCATCGGCCGGCCGACCTGGGTGCGCCGCTGCCGGGTAATGCGCGACAAATGCACCCAGTTGATGTTGGCCCATGCCCAGGCAAAGGAGATGATGAGCAGCAGCGCCAGCAGATAGGTGATCGTAAAGAGCAAATCGCGCCCAGTAATCAACCCACCCAGCAGGGCGGCGATCATCATGAGAAAAACGGCCGTTCGGCGATGGCGCATCATTAGCGTGGCGAAACCTGTGCCCCAGGCACCGGCACCTGGTCTAAAATATCCTGCACAATCGCTTCCGGCTCAATATCCTTGATACGTGCGGCCGGCCCCACAATAATGCGATGCCCCAACGCTGCGCCAGCCAGAGCCTTAATGTCATCGGGCAGCACATAATCTCGCCCCGTCATCGCCGCCCGTGCTTGCCCCAGCCGGTAGAGTGCTAGTGCCCCGCGCGAGCTAGAACCCAAATAAACCTCTGGATGTTCCCGCGTTTGTCGCACCAGATCCACAATATACTCCTTTACCAGCTTGTCCACATAAATTGCTTTCACCGCCTCCTGAGCCGCCAGCAATTCTTCCACAGAAATCACCTGGTCTATGCGCTGCAAAGGATGTGCCTGATGCTGCCGCTCCAACACCTCAATCTCTTGCTCTTTGCTGGGATACCCCAGACTAATCCGCAGCATAAAGCGGTCTAATTGCGCCTCTGGTAGGGGGAAGGTTCCTTCATACTCGATGGGGTTTTGCGTCGCCAGCACCATAAACGGGGGTTCCAGGGCATAAGTATGACCATCCACCGTGACCTGCCGTTCTTCCATCACTTCTAGCAGTGCCGACTGGGTTTTGGGGGTAGCCCGGTTAATCTCATCCACCAGCACAATTTGTGCCAAAATAGGGCCAGGACGAAACTCAAATTCGAGTGTTTTCTGGTTGAACACCGAAACCCCGGTGACATCGCTGGGCAACATATCGGGGGTGAATTGGATACGCTGGAACTTCCCGCCAACCGATTTGGCAAGCGATTTGGCAAGCATGGTTTTGCCAACCCCAGGCACATCTTCGATGAGCATGTGTCCCTGACAAAGCAGCCCCAGCACGGTTAACTGCACCGACTTGCGCTTGCCGACAATGACTTGCTCTACATTTTGTATCACACGGTTGGCAATTTCCTGGACATCAGCCATACGATGTTTCTCCTCTAAATGTGGGGCGCGAACAAAAAGTACCGCCCTCATGGGTTTTGGGATGCTCATTATGAGTATACCAATTTTGTCTACAAGTGGTAGTTTTTTGGTGACATTTCAGGGTCAGAAATCTGAGATTTATCCGATTCTCATGATGGGAAAACGGCCGTTTGCTAAGAAACCCAGTTGCCTGAAGCTAAGTGTATGACCGCAACCCTGGTGTTGGAGGAGGTAAGAGAGAGGTGGCTATACGACAAAACCTTGTGGCCTTAATCAATAGCCAAACGCTGCGAAAGTGCCAATATCAAAACAAAAAAGCCAGGTTATAAAAACCTGGCTTTGTCTTAAATGGTTGGTACGCCCTGAGAGAGTCGAACTCCCGACCTTCTGGTTCGTAGCCAGACGCTCTAATCCACTGAGCTAAGGGCGCATTTATTTAACATAACTCCGATATGATAGCGTATGTTGCCAATTTTGACAAGATTTTGCCACCAATCAAGAAAGAGGCGGGGAGGATGGGATTCGAACCCATGAACGACTTTTAACGGCCGTTAACCGCTTAGCAGGCGGCCCCAATCGACCACTCTGGCACCTCCCCTCATCTGTAGGGAGCGTTAATTGTTAATCCGGTAGAGCGGAGGGAGAGGGATTCGAACCCTCGGTGAGCTTGCACCCACTACGGTTTTCAAGACCGTCGCAATCGTCCACTCTGCCATCCCTCCCAAACCTAGAGGGTTTTGCTATACCTATTTGGTAACACAGTTTGCTTGTGAAACACAGCGGCTTCGGCAAACAACGGCTGGAAGTATAACACGCCCACGGGGGGCTGTCAAAGTGGTTTGGGCAAAATTGGGGTGAAAAACGGCCGTTATTGCCACCCCACTTTTTGCCCAATTGCGTGGTGTAGAGGGAGAAGTGTGGTGGGGAAAACGGCCGTTTTCCCCATCACACCCTCCACCCATTCACTTCTTTTCCTTTTCCGGAACCGTTGTGGCTTCACGCAAATCACCTAGAAAGCCACTTAAATATTTATCAAATTTGTTCTTTTCCCCTAAATTCTTAACGGCTTCTTGTTTCTCTTTTAGCTTGTCATAGGCTCCTTCCAATTCTTTATCATCAGTATTTAACTCCGATAGCTCTTTCTCTAACAAGTCTATAAGTTCTTTGGCCGAACTTGCTTTACTAAAGAGTTCGGCTAGTAGTTGTTCCGCTTTTACATTACCCATTTGCAGCAATCGCAGCATATCCAACACTTGTCGGCGTCTTGCCTTGTTTGCTTCCAGTTTTTTCTTCTTTTCCTCGATCTTGCGTTCATAATAATTAACAAGATCCTGCCGTGTGCGCTCAATAGATAGCCAACCAATTTCACGATACGCCTCAAACTGCCGCTCGTTAAAGAAAAGGTCGGTGGTAGAAACGTGCGGGAACCCTTTTTCATACTGCTTACGATACTCTTTTAGGGATGATGGCTCCTTGCCCGTCATATTTGGCTTAAAATAAAGAAGATAACCTTTCATGGCAGGGTTGTATTCATCTCTTGGATATTGAATCACCCCCACCGCACAATGAAAAGCACTTTCACCGTTCTCATCAGGGCGAATGCCATCCACGTTGATGTCTACATCAATGTTGAAGTCCGCTTTCACCTGCAACAAAACGTGGAACAGGTCGGTAAACTTATAACCATGATCGCGTGAGGCATCACCCACAATAATAATTTGGCAGCGACGTTGGAAAAGGGGATACAGTGCGCCATTATCCCCTGTATGTCCCCCATCAGATAAATTGACCAAACCCTCCCTTTCACTGATCTGCCCGCGCATTTCATTCCACAAATATGGAATCCAATTGCTTCTCTTCTCAAAGCGTTCTGCCAATTGGCGATAGGTTTCTAAATTCAGGCCTTCATATTTCTTGGGGTTGGTCATCCACAAGCCCAGGCGGAAATTTAGTATCGTAGTGATAAAGGCTTGGGCAAAAAAGGTAACATAACCAACTGACGAAGAAGCGGCTGCCCCAGAAACAGCAATGGCTCGCGACAGTTTTGTGCGCCCATCACGATAATAGCGTGTTTTAACATAGCCCGTTACTTCTGAACCACAATAATACTTTGAGAAAAGGAAATGCTGTGATTTACGATCTTTAAAACGCAAATCTGCACTGTTTGTCAAATTAATGGCACCATTAATCAGATGGTATGGAGACGAAGAGCCATCAGGGTTAATTTGCGCCAAACGCAAGCGTCCATCGTACCGCGCATCTTGTATTGGATCAGTTCCCAAATGAGTTGCTAAATAAGCATTCATCATTCGATCACGATAAAAATAGTGGTGGGAAACATAATTAAAGTTAATAACCCGCCCTAAAATATAAAACCAGGCCAAAGCTAAAAATGCGAGATAGAAAAGACGAGCTGCTTGGCCCCCCTCAAGCTGAACAACATAAACAATGAAAGGCGGTAAGTATCGAACAAAAAGATAAACGAGAAAGCCACTTAATAGTGAAACTCCCGCAATAAACGGCCCAACTTTTCTTGGTTCTACACAGTCCTGATCAGTGGATATTTTTGTCCGAACCAAACGGCAGACTAAAAATGTTACTACTATGCCTAGGATTATCGCAACTGCACATAACGGTTTAGCGAGGAGGAAATCTCTGCCCAAAAGATTAAACAAGCAGTCAAAGGCGTAACCTAGAGCAAAGGCTACAATTCCAATGATCGAAATAGCACCAAGAGCAGTACGAATTGGTTTAGAATTTTGCCATTTTCTAACCAGTCCTACTTTTCCTACCCAGAGGACGTATATAACACTGCTAGTTGTAAGTAAAAGAATAATTAATCCCCAAAGAGGATCAAATAAAAAGCTGCTTGCGATTTGAGTTAAGTTGTCATCCAGCCTTGATTGAAAGAGGAAAATCAAGGAAAGATTAAACAAAATCACTAGAATGGACAGGACAATCACTTGAACGCGAAATGAAAAGCTCAAAAGTCTTTGTAGCAAGGTCGTCAGCTTGCTGTCGTCGCTTGCCTGGCTGCTTTTTTGTTCCTGCTTGGCCGTATAGTTCAAAAGCAAGTTCCCTAGCAATGTCAGCAAACCGGCCGTGGTGGGAAAGGTAAAACCAAACTCATCAAGCAATCTTGGACTCTGATCATCATAGAATTGGGGCAGAATCAAGATAGTTAGGGCAAGAATAATCAGCACGGCATACAGATTAAGCCCTTGCAAGGAGGAAACTAATGCTCTGAAGCTCGCTTTGGACCAAACGTCTTTAGAAGACCGCCCGTAACGCAACGGGACAAGCCTAAAGATAATTAGCCCAGCAGTGGCTCCAAGCGTTAAAAACAACGGCATCCAAATAGCGTAAATGTTGTCTCCCTCTTTTGGCAAGATCCATACTTTATAAGCTACGATGGCTAATGCCATGGCGATAAGCGAGACAATTAAGGACACCATCCGAATTTGTCGAATCTGAGTATACTCGGCTGTTAAATCCACATACTCGTTCTTGCTCTCTTCTGAGCTTAAGCTATTGCGGTGTTTAATCCACCAGATAAAGTACGAAAGAGAGAGAAGTTTATATTGTGGCTTTTCTTCCCCCGTAAATTCTGGGATATACAAGGCTTTATAAAAACGCAAGAGAACGATGTATGAGCCTACAATAGCCAAAATCACCCCAATGATGAAGAGATGTATAGGCGAAAATTCAAGCTGGTCTTTAAGAAAACGCTTTAGTTGCTGTAGAAACTGCCACCACTGCAAATCTGATCCATTTCCTGTCTCCTCTGGCTCAATCATCATGCTGCTACGGACAAGCTCAAAATAGCTTGCGCCTGTTTTTGCTTTTTGGGCAAAATACGTTATCCCTGAACGCTCAAGCAGAGGCAGGCCTAATGCTTCTCCATCAACGGTTGTCGTCTCTACGCCTCGCGCAGTGATCGTTAGCTCGCCTTGTTCATACAATGTCACATCAATGGGGGCTGTGGTTGGTTCTGAGGCTGCTGTCTCTTGAGTGGTCTGCTTATCTGCCGAGGGTTCTGCTACTGTTGGGGCAGCCGGAGTTGATTGAACAGAAACAAACGTTTTATCTTCCAAAATCGAGGGTGCTAATAAGGCTGTAATGCCATAGTGCAAAGTGGAAAGGGAGAAAATGGCAAGGAGAAACAGAATGAGTGTGTAAAGAAAGCTTGGCAGCGTGTTACCGATGAGACCAATGGTGTCGGCTGTAGCGGTGCCAAGACGGGGAATGATAAAGTTGCCATAATTCCGCATATGCCGTAGCTGAATATTAGCCCCAATCTCTGTAGATGGAACAATTTTCTCCCTTTTTTCCTCATCCTCCCAGTCAAAAACTTTTATATCTGGGTTGAAAGGAAAATTTTTCCAGTGTGGGCCAAATTCGCTTCGCTTGGAAGTTAACGAGGTGAGAGTAGCAGCCGCGTAGCCACCGCCTGAAATGCTGGAAAGATAATCCACCCACGGCAAAATACCCAACTTAGATAACCCCTGCGCCAGCCCCAAATTAAACGTGGCTGAACGAATCCCCCCACCTGAAAAAGCCAAACCGATTGGTGGTCGGTCTGTTATCTTTTCTTCTTTTCCATCACCATTTGAAGAAGCTCCCTGTTGGCTTACAGTTGCATTGCCTTTAACCCAGGCCAAATCTGCTGAAAGCATTTTCGATTGACAAGTCTGATTGAGTTTGTTGAGATTGTTTATCAATAAATCCGTAATACCGAGAAAGTTTTGTCTGGCACTTTGAGAAAGCTTGCTGTACCCTTGCTCATGTTTTCCTTCAATCTTAACCTTTTTTAAATCCTTATTAATTTGTATCCATTTGTCAAACTTTTCCTTTGCATTTTGATCCTGCTTACTACATTCCAACAAATTACACAGAGCGTTAAGCAAATCACTGTTTTCCGTTAAAATCCTATTATCGCTCTCTTTAAGGGAAGTTTCTGGTTGTCTTAATGGAAGATATAACCAGTTAATACTTTCCTTCAAGCGTTGCATATCCTCATCGTCATCTTGTGTATCCACCCACTCTTGAAAATTCGTTTCTTGCTGACCTTGTTGTTGGTGCCTAGGGGTATATTTCTCTTTTAATTTTGTAATAAGAGTTTGAACTTCTGCATCTTCCCTGTCTGGATCATTTGTCAAGAGAGAGAGAGTAACAAGTGTTTCCCTCGCCATATTCCACTCCTCTAACTTGGTTTTAAACGTGACGCCTGGTGTCTGGCCATTCTCCTCATCTGGCAATTGGCATTGAAGAAACGTTTCCAACTCATTGCGCTGAATGTACAAGGAATCAATAAGGGCTACTTTTCGCCTTAGCACAATGAATTCATTTTCTTCGGCTTGAATGCTTTTTTTCTCACTTTGAGCTTTTTCACCATTAAAAGACTTTCTATAAAAGTCATCAGGAACGGATAAGCAAGAAGAAGTAAACATGTAGATCTTCCTTATTGGTATGAAGTTGAATTAATAAAATTTAGAAGACACTGCCTGAGAAACAGTGGCAACAAGAGGCTTTGAGCAAGCTTATTTACAATTTAAGGAAAAACAGCTAACAGGGCTTGATGACTGGATGAAGGATGATGCAACAGCTTGGCAAATTTGACAGACCCTGATGCCAATTTAATCCTTTGGACTTATATTTTTCTCTAACACGCTGGAAACGGAATCGTTACGACTTTTGCTCAACTAAAATGAAAACGGGTAACAACAACTACTTGAAGCATTTGTAGCGTCCATGATGCGCCTGCAAACGCTTCACCTATAACGTCCGTTCCGGCAAGCGCATGAATGTGGTTAACGGCCGTTTTTAGCCCCACCCCACCCAAAACCCTGCTAAAATAGCCAAATGATTTCACATCTACAAATGATCACCGTTTTTGTGAGCAACATGGAACGCGCAGTGCAGTTTTACACCGAAAAGCTGGGGTTTGTGGTCACTGGCACCTATCGTGACGAAGAAAACTATTTCACCTGGGTCGCGCCGGCCGATGCCGTTGCCTCGCCCCATCGCACCGCCATTGGGCTGTTTGCAACCACCCCCGACGACCCGCGCTTGGGCAGCAGCACCAGCGGCATGGTTTTTACCGCTGACGATATTGAAGCCACTTACCGCGAATTAAAGGCGCGGGGCGTACCGTTCACCCTTGATCTCATCCGCCACCCCTATGGCGACGGCGACGGCGACCAAGAAGCCCGCTTTATTGACCTCGACGGGAACGAATTCCTGCTGCATACATAAAAAATGGGACGCAGATTCCACTGATTTTCCTGATGGGGAGCATGGCCGTGTAACGATCTTATCGGGAAAATCAGGTAAATCTGCGTCCTATTATTTTCAGCTACACAAATGGCTGGCCTGCTGCCGCCATGTCCAGCAGCATCTGCGGCGGCGCAAAGCGGGGGCCATAGGTTGCCGCCAGTTCCTGCGCCCGCGCCACAAACTTGTCCACCCCATAGGCATTGATAAATTGCAGCGTGCCGCCGTAAAACGGGGCAAACCCCCAGCCAAAAATGCTGCCCAGATTGGCATCGGCCACCGAGCGCAGCACCCCTTCCTGCAAACAGCGCACCGTTTCAATGGATTGAATAAACAAAATCCGATCCATCATCTCCTGCTGGCTCAACTGAGGCTGGCCGTCCATAAAAATTTCCGCCAACTGCGGCCACAGCCGCTTCTCCACCCCGCCGTACTCATAAAATCCGGCTCCGGCAGCGCGGCCAGGGCGACCCAGCTCCAGCATTTTGTCCAGCACGGCAAAGGCCGGATGGTCAACCGCCAGCTTGCCCACCTCATTCGTTCCCGCCAAATCCTTGATCGTTTGGTCGCGAACGTGGGCCGCCAGACTCAACGACACCTCATCCATCAGCGCCAGCGGGCCAACCGGCATCCCGGCCTGCATTCCGGCCATTTCAATGGCCTGCGGGTGCTGCCCCTCGGCCAGCATCGCCATCCCCTCGTTGGTCCAGGTGCCAAACACGCGGGAGGTGTAGAAGCCCCGGCTATCGTTGACCACAATCGGCACTTTGCGAATGGCCTGCACATAGTCAAACGCCTTAGCCAGCGTTTCGTCGTCGGTTTGCTCACCGACGATGATTTCCACCAACTGCATTTTGTGGACGGGGGAGAAGAAGTGGAGGCCGATGAACTTTTCTGGGCGCACGCTGGCTTTGGCTAAACCGGTAATGGGCAAGGTGGAGGTGTTGGAGGCAAACACGCCGGCCGGATCCATCACCGCCTCAGCCATTTTCGTCACTTTGGCTTTGAGGTCGCGGTTTTCAAAGACGGCTTCGATGATAAGGTCACAGTCGCGCAGGTCGTCATAAACGGCCGTTTCCCGCACCCTCCCCAAAATTTCCGCCATCTGTTCCGGCGACATCCGCCCCTGCCGCACCCGCCGCTCCAGTATCGCCGCAATTTTTGCCTTGCCCGCCGCTGCCTGCTCCGGCGTGGCATCAGTCATTACCACCTCCATCCCCGCATACGCCGACACGTAGGCAATCCCGTGCCCCATCATCCCGGCACCCAGCACCCCCACCTTTTTCGTTGTTTGTGGTGGAATGGCTGACGGCCGGCTGCCCCCCTTTTTAATCTGATTTAGCTGCGTCCAAAAGGCGGCAATCATATTCTTGCTCACCTGCCCCGTTGCCAGCTTGGTGAAATAGCGCGACTCAATGCGGCACGCCGTTTCAAAATCCACCTGCGCCCCCTCCACCAAGGCCGACATGATGGCGTGGGGAGCCGGGTAGTTACCCCGCGTCTCTTTCCTCACTATCGCCGGAGCAATCGCCAGCAGTTGGGCAATGTGGGGCTGGCTGGGGCTTCCACCGGGGATTTTGTACCGTTTGTCGGCATCCCACGGTGCTTTGGCGTTGGGGTTAGCCCCAATCCACGCCCGCGCCTGCGCCATCATGTCGTCCATATCGCTGGCAACGGCGTGGATCATCCCCGCCTGCAGCGCTTGTTGGGGCGAATACTTTTTATTTTGGCTCAGCCATTCTAGGGCGTTTTGCAGCCCAATCAAACGGCCGGTTCGCACCACGCCCCCAGCACCGGGCAGCAACCCCAGCCCCACTTCGGGGAAACCCAGTTGAATCCGGTCACTATCCAGAGCGATGCGGTAATGGCAGGCCAGTGCCAGCTCAAAGCCGCCGCCCAACGCCGTCCCATTGATGGCCGCCACCACCGGCTTGCCCAGTGTTTCCAACCGCCGAAACAGTGCCTTGATCGCCTGTGAGCCGTCGAAATGCACTTGCGGATCGTCGGAGCCAAACATGGTGTCAATGTCGGCTCCGGCCATAAACAGCTTTTTCCCAGAAGTGAGAATGGCCCCTGTGACGCTGCTGTCGCTTGCCAGCTTTCGCAATGTCTCTTCCAATGCGGCAAAAAAAATCTCGTTCAGCACGTTGGCCGAACGGCCGTTCATATCCATCGTCAGGGTCACAATCCCCTGCTCATCTTGTTCGTAAATGATAGCCATCTTTCACATGAAGTTGTAGGGTCGAGGCAGGCCTCGACCTTACAACACGTTCTTACTTTTCGTTAAACGGGAACGATTCCAAATAATCCCAGGCCGACAGGTCGGAATGCTCAACGCCCAGTTGGGTAAGGAGCATCTTCATTTGGGTACGGTGTTCAATGCCGTGATAAAGGGCTTGCAGCACCACCGTCCAATTATAGAAGGTGAAGGGTTTGCCCCACGGCGCAGTAATGGTGTGAGTCACTTCCGGGTCAACCTGGCTGGCAACCTCAATCAGCCGCTGCCCCGATAGCTGCGCCTTTGCCAGCAGTTCAGAAAATGGCATGTTGTCCCAATCGAGGTCATCGCCCCAGGGAGCGGTCCCCGTTAGCCGTCTAAGATACCCGCCTTCAGAGCGTATAAAATGAACAAGTGTAGGGCGCATACGGCCAAAGGCACCGGCTACTTCAATTGTCAGTTGTTCTTCTGTCAACTGGCCGCAAAATTCAATCAACCGTGTGTTGGCCCACAGGTTGTATTCAAACATTTTGGTAATGGTATTAGTTTGCATAATAACGATAGAGGGTCATTAGAAATTCAGAAGGTAGCGGCCAATGTAGGGGCGTATTGCATACGCCCTCTCCCATATGTGCCAACGACCCTATAAAATCCCAAAAAACCGTTATAGATTGTCATGAATTCGACAAAATTTGTAGCGAATCAATCCCAATTTTAGCTAGGGTCTTTAGCTTTTCGCCACGTCCACGTATTGCGTATTGCATAACTTCCCTCTAAATACGCAATAAAAAATGGTGGCGAAAACTTCATGACACTAACAATTTTAGGGTGTAAGGCAAGAGGGCGTATGCAATACGCCCCTACTGTTAAATACGCTCAACAATGGTGGCGATGCCCATGCCGCCGCCCACGCAAAGGGTGACAAGGCCGGTTTCGCAGTCGGTGCGCTCCATTTCATCTAGCAAAGTGCCGAGGAGCATAGCCCCGGTGGCACCGAGGGGGTGGCCCAGGGCGATGGCACCGCCGTTGACGTTGACATTTTCGGGAGAGTCTATGCCCATGTCGCGCATAAAGCGCATGACGACGCTGGCAAAGGCTTCGTTGACTTCCATCAGGTCAATGTCGTCAATGGTCATACCGGCCAGCTTGAGGGCTTTGCGCGTGGCGGGGGCGGGGCCGGTGAGCATGATGGTGGGGTCAGTGCCGACGAGAGCGGCGGCGCGAATGCGGGCGCGGGGTTTGAGGCCGAGTGCCTGACCGGTTTCCTGGTTGCCAATTAGCACCAACGCGGCTCCGTCTACGATGCCGGAGGAGTTGCCGGCCGTATGGACATGGTTGATTTTTTCGACGTGGGGATAACGCTGCTGCGCCACATAGTCGAACCCCATTTGGCCGGGCATTTCAAAGGCAGGGCGCAGGCTGCCTAGCCCTTCAAGGGTGGTGTCGGGGCGCAGGTAGCTGTCTTGTTGCAGGATGGTGAGGCCGTTCATGTCTTTGACGGGGATGACAGAGCGAGAAAAACGGCCGTTTTCCCGCGCATACGCCGCCCGCTGCTGCGAACGAAGAGCAAACCGATCCACATCATCCCGGCTAAACCCTTCCAGCGTGGCGATCAGATCCGCCCCAATCCCTTGCGGCACAAAGTAGGTTTCGTAGTTGGTTTGCGGATCCAGCGCCATCGGCCCACCATCTGACCCCAACGGCACCCGCGACATAGACTCCACGCCACCAGCCACCACCAGATTCTCCCAGCCAGAGCGCACTTTCATCGCCGCCACGTTAACCGATTCCAGACCAGAGGCGCAGAAGCGGTTAAGCTGCACGCCAGGCACGTCAATATCCCAGCCCGCTTTTTGCGCGGCAATTTTGGCGATGTCTGACCCCTGATCGCCAACGGGCGCGACGCAGCCCAACACCACGTCGTCTACTTGAGAGGTGTCGAGATCGGTGCGTTTGACTAACTCGTCCATCAGGGTCACGACCAAATCAATGGGTTTGACTTCATTTAACTCACTGCCCGCCTTGCCTCTGGCACGGGGGGTGCGGATCGCTTCGTAGACATAGGCTTCTTGTGTCATGGGTTCATCCTTTTCATGGCTTTGTATCAATTTGTCAAGGTTAGCACAACTAAGCAAAAACATCTACCCATCGTTTTGTGCTGCAACCTTTTATGGCAACCTGCGTACAGGGACTAGAAAACGGAACAACACGCGGGTTGGTATCAACCTGCCTTTATATGAATCCTGGACAAAAGGAAACTGAGCATGACGCTTAAAGCAGATAAATATCAAGAACTTAAATCTTCTCTGGAAACACTCCCCCACATTAGCCCGGCGCAGGTGGAAATGTGGGTTGACATGCAGCGCACCATTGATAACACCCGCGATTACCTGATTCGCGCCGTGCCGGACGCTCAATTCAACATTGACGAAGCACAAAAGATTCTCGGCCAGCGTACCTATACGCTGGTTTTCTTTGGCGGCACGGGTGTGGGCAAAAGCACGCTGATCAATGCGCTGTTGGGGCGCAATTTGCTGCCGACGGGGGCGGTAACGGCCGTTACTGGCACCATCGTCTACATTGAACAAGCTGACGAAGGCGAGGCCGAATCCCTCGTCCTCACCTACTGGAGCCGCGACGAATTTGCCGAACGAGTCCGCCGCCTGTGCCAACTGGCACAAATTGACGGCTTCGACATCACCAACGACGGCGAACGCGAGCAGGCGGAAGACGACATCCACGCCGCCATTAAAGCCAGCGAAGGGATGGCAAAAACCGAGCGTGACGAATATCTGGAAATTTTGCTCGACTGCATCCACTCCTTTGAGAACAACAAAGAGCTTTACAAAGCGGGCACCCCGCCGCCGCAAAGCTTGGTGCTTGACAATGAAGAGTCGCTCAAGCATTTGCGTGAAGATGGCTTTAAGGGCAGCAATCAGCGGCAAATCCGGCTGATCAAGTCGGCCACTTTCCGCATCAAGCCCCGCACCGGGCAGCCTGACCTGCTCATGGGCGGCTATCTTCGTATCGTGGATGTGCCGGGTTTGGGCGCGGGGATGAAGCTGCATGAAACGATTACGCTGGAGGAAATGAAGCGCGAGGATGCGATGATCGTGCTGGTTTCCGACGCCGGCCGTCAACGTGTAGATGAGATGAAGGCATTAACGGCCGTTAACTGGATCAAAGAAAACCGGCTCTACGGCCTCACCGGCAGCGACCTCGACGAAGCCGCCGCCAAAATCTTTGTCGTCGTCAACGGCGGCAATGTCCGCCAGGCGTTTGACCGACTCAACAGCGGCTTGCCCCAGGCCGAGCGCGAAGTCAAGGAAGTCACCCGCTACATCGCCCCCAACTATTGGGAACGGTACCGGGATCGCGGCGACAACCGCCCCTACTTCCTCGTCATGACCCCGTCCGCCCTCTATGTTCAAGACCCGGAAAACGCGCCCGACGAATTCGCCAGCGAAACCGAGCGCATCATCAAGGCGTTTGCCGACCAGCTTGGGCAAATTGAGGCCAGCGACCCGCTGCACCCCGACACCAAAGCTGCCCTCCTCGCCCTCAGCGAAGTGCCGCTGCTGCGCGAACGGCTGACTGAATTTATCAAAACC
>JAGQGA010000340.1 GCA_020432595.1 Anaerolineales bacterium
TGCAGGGCGGGGTCAACGGCACCAATGGAGTTAAACTGCGCCCACGGATAGGTTAAATCACTATGCAGTTCGTCGCTGATAATGAGCAAATCGTGCTTTTGGCAAATGTCGCCCAAACGCTGTAGCTCGGCCGGTGTCCACACCCGCCCAACGGGGTTGTGGGGACTGCACAGGATGAGCATTTTGCAGCGGGGATCGGCGGCTTTGGCTTCGAGGTCGTCGAAGTTGAGGTGATAACGGCCGTTTTCATACACCAACGCATTGTGAAGGGGCAAACGGCCGTTGTTCGCCACCGCCTGCACCAAGGGGTTAAACAGCGGCGGCTGCACAATCACCCGGTCCCCCGGCTCCGTGAAAAGCTGAATCGCTAGATTGACCATCGGCAGCGTGCCAATCGTCGTCATGATCCATTCCCGCGCAACCTGCCAGCCGTGCCGCTCCCCTACCCAGTCCCGAATTGCCTCGAAATGGTCTTGCCCTGCCCGCGTATACCCCAGCACCCCTTGCAACCGCTGTGTCAACGCCTGCACAATCGGCTCCGCCGGCCGAAAATCCATATCCGCCACCCACATCGGGATCAGCGCACCAGGTGCCAACACAGCCACGCCACCAGCGCGGGGTTGCAGCACTCCATCCTGAGACGAATAATCCCATTTGATAGAATCTGAGCCAGTTCGCACTTGAATCATATCGAAATCATACTTTGTCATGGGGTGTTTCTCTTGGGAATGGGGATGCCGCTATTATCACTACAAACAACAAGTAGGGTGCATCCAATACACCCCACCATTCATAGCAAACCAAAAAGTGTTAAGCCGCTAAAGGTATATCCAGTGTGCCAGAAGAAAAAGGCACAATGGTCTGAAGCTCCTGAGCTTCAGATTTTTGGGCGTGGTAGAGATCCCAGCGCAATTGGAGGTTCATCCAAAACCCGGCTGATGTGCCAAAAAATTTGGCAAGTCGCAAGGCCGTACTTGGCGTAATCCCGCGCCGACCATTGATAATCTCGTTGACCCGTTGATAGGGAACGTGAATGCCTTCTGCCAGATCGCGCTGCGTTAACTCTAAAGGGAGTAAGAACTCTTCAAGTAACATTTCACCCGGATGAGTCGGTGGACGATGCGTTGGAATGCGTACCATAGTTAGCTCCTAAACCTAAACTTAATGATAATCAACGATTGCAACATCATCTGGCCCATTCATGTGCCAAATGAAGCAGATTCGATATTGATCATTGATCCGAATGCTATATTGACCAAGGCGATCTCCCTTTAATGCTTCCAGGCGGTTTCCAGGAGGGACACGAAGATCATCAATCATTTCAGCAGAATCTAGCTGTTCTAGTTTACGGACTGCGATGCGCCAAAGCTTTTTAGGGCAGCTCTTTCGAGCCTCTTTAGAATTGACGCCATTGAAAACATCTTCAGTACCTTGGTCGTAAAAAGCGCGAATCATCAGAACATGATAACACGGATGTCATGCTATAACAATCTACGAATCCCCATTTCCGTTAACAAACATCGGTACCGACTCTTTGGCATCACCCGGTGGAATGCGGTCAATGCCTACCATTTTGTCAATCACCATGTTTTGGTAACGGTGCAGCGGTTCTTCAAAGTGATAGCACATGCGGCCACCCACATAGGGGCGCATTGTTAGCCCGGCCTGAACCCGTTCCACAATGTCAACGTCCTGTATATTGACCAAATCCCAGAAATGGAGCAAATCGTCAATGGCTGCTTCTCGCCCTTCGTTGCCTTCAGATTCGGGGTGAACCAGCAGGCGGCACCGCTCAAGGGTGCGGTTGGGGCCGGCCGGATTCGCCATCATGATAAAACAGTGGTTGGGCATGACGTTGATGGCAATGTTGGGAAACAGCCAGATAAAGCGTGCAGAAACGCGGTTGGCTTCGCTGAGGGTGCTGAGTGGGGGCAGGCCGAGCCAGCCGCCGCTGTCGCTGTTTTGCGAAATGGGGGTGGTGGTCATGCCGGTATACATCCCCGGCCCCTGCCAGCGGTAATGGTCTTCCATGCGCGACACCTTGATTAGTTCGGGATGTACCCAGGGAAGGTGGTAATATTCCATGAAGTTTTCGCCCACCAGCTTGTAGTTACACTGCATATCGTAGATTTTTTCCCGCGCCACCACCCACTCTTCCAGCCGATACCCGGCAAACCGCTGCGGCAAATCGCCAAGCTGCTGGGCGAGCGGGGCAGCATCGGGGTTGAGGTTGACGAAGATGAGGAAGCCCCAGCTTTCGACGCGGACGTTAAACAGGCCATAATCGGCGCGGTCAAAAGCATCTACGCCGCCCATGTCAAAAATACCGCGCTGGTCTTCGGGAATGTCGGAGCCTTCAAAGAGGGGGGTGCCGATGCAGTTGCCGTCTAAATCGAAGGCCCAACTGTGGTAGGGGCAGCGGATGCGGGCGGAACGGACGTGGGTGCAGTCATGGTCAAGCATTTTGGCTCCGCGATGGCGGCAGACGTTGTAAAAGGCGCGAAACTGCCCGTCTTTGTTGCGGGTGACGATGATGGATTGTCCGGCCACGTCGGACACGATGACATCGCCCAGCTTTTGCAGGTCGGAGAAGCAGCCGACGGCAATCCAACTGTTGGCGAAGATGCGCTCTTGTTCGATGGCGTAAAATTCGGTTGAGGTGAAGGCATCGGGGTGGATGGTCATGGCGGCGCTGACGTGGGGGCGGGTGTAGCGGTAGGTTTCTTCGTTGGTATAATCAACGGCCGTTAATTGCCTCGGATACAACTGATGATAATTCTTGGTCAAGGTTCTTTCCTCCAAATCGGTAAGCGGTTAACACTACTTTAGTTGGTTTAGCGGATGGCGAAAAGGGATGTTTGACACCGCGATTTTTTGCGCGGTATGGGTAGCGATACCTATTAGTGGTTCCGCCTTTGAGTAAGAGCTTAGATGCAATGGTGGAAGGATGATAATCTGTTTCGGGACAACCCCCAAACAGAAGATAAGGTGGAGTTCAAACAGAAACAACATGATTATTGATGCGCTGCAAACGTCAAACTGGGATCGGGAGCTTTTTGAAGAACTGCGGGCAGGCGGGGTGGATTGTGTGCATGTAACGGTGGCGGTGTGGGAGTCGGCGCGGGAGACATTGAGCCAGATTCACCGCTGGTATCGCTGGTTTCGGGAGCATGATGACCTGATTGTGCTGGCGACATCAGCGCGGGAGATTGTGGCGGCGAAGGCGGAGGGGAAAACGGCCGTTATTCTCGGCTTCCAAAACAGCTCCCCCTTTGAAGACGATCTCGGTTTGGTGGAAGTATTCTACCGGCTCGGCGTGCGCGTCGTCCAGCTTACCTACAACAACCAAAGCCTGCTGGGGGCAGGCTGTTATGAGCCTCATGACAGTGGGTTGACCCGCTATGGCAAAGAGGTGGTGCGGGAGCTAAACCGGTTAGGCATGGTGGTGGATTTGTCCCACGTGGGGGAGCAGACCACGCTCGATGCCATTGCCTTTTCGCAGCGGCCGGTGGCCGTTACCCACGCCAACCCCAAATTTTTGCACGACATTCCGCGCAACAAGTCGGACAGGGTGCTGCGAGCGCTGGCGGAACGGGGCGGCATGTTTGGCTGTAGTCTGTACCCCCACCTCATTGGCGGCCGGCAGGTGACGCTGGCGCAGTATACGGGGATGATTGCCCGGCTGGTGGAGATGATTGGCATTGACCATGTGGGGTTTGGCAGCGACGCGGTGCGGAAATGCACGCCGGACTATTTGAACTGGCTGCGGATGGGACGCTGGACACAAACGGCCGATTTTGGCCCCGGCAGTGCCGCCAACCCCGGCTGGCCGGAATGGCAGGAATGGTTCCAAACCCCGGCCGACTACCCCAACTTGCGGCAAGGGCTACGCGACCAGGGGTTTAGCGAAGAAGAAACGGCGAAAATCATGGGGGGGAATTGGCTGCGGTTTTTTGGCGAGGTGATTGGAGATTAGAGATTGGGGATTGGAAAGAGTCTCTAATCTCTAATCTCTAATCTCAGAAAAATGATGGATCAAACAACGACAACAACGATTTTACCGAAAGAGATTATGGCCGCCGTGCGCTGGGCACTGCGGGCGCGAGGAGTGGCGGCGGGGTATGCGCGGCCGATTGGAGAGTTGGTGCTGGCGGCGGAGCTGGCGACGGGGGTGGGGTTGGCGCATTTGCTGGCGTTTTTGCAGCATGAGCCGCCGCCGTTGGCGAAGCTGGATTTGCTGTGGGATGAGGGGCACAACGGCCGTTTAGACCTCCACCACCACGACCCCCTGCTCTTTGCCACGGCTGCGTTTGAGTTGGCCTGGGCACGGGCGTGCCAGCGGGGGTGGTATGCGCTGGAATTGGTGAACGGGGCGGCAAGCTGGCCGCTGCTGGAGCCATTACTGCGGCAGATGGCGGCGCGGGGAAGCGTGGGGCAGGTGGTGGCGAATGGTCGCACTTGTTACGCCCTGCCCACTGCCAATAATGCCATTATCGTTGAGCAACTGCCTGCCGGTTTGGAACTGCCGCCGCTGCCAGAAACGGCCGTTTTTACCATTCTCTGCCAGCCGCACGCACCCATCGCTGGGCTGCCCACGGCGCAAATTGAGCAGCGCGTTGCCCAGTGGCAGCAGGCGCAGCGTGAGGGAGTGGGGGTAGAAACGGCCGTTTGGGAACCCCTCAAAGCAATAGCCAACGAAATTTTGGTGCCAACTTCCTGAATCCTGTTCAGGCAAAGGCTTACAACCGCGAAGAGGTCTCCTTTGCGTCTTTGCAGCTCAAAACTCTCCCTAGTCGCTCGCCTCTAGCTGATAGCCATAGCCGCTCATGTTACCCACAAAGTCGGGCAAATTGAGGTGCCCAAGCTGCTGCCGCACAGCGTGAGCCTCGCCAATGTGGAACCAGTAATGATGGATGTTACGCAGCAGCATGGTGCCAATCGTTTCCCGCAGCGGTTTGCCATCATATTCCAGTCGGGTTTCCATTAAGGCTGGGGTGAGCGTGTCGAGATATGGATCAGCGGCGGCGGTAATCGCCATCCATACTTGCCACATTTCGGCCAGTGGCGGGGTGGAAGCGGGCTGCCCATAACCAACGAGTGATGGCAAATCGGGAGCAATTTCTCGGCCTTGGGCAGCAATGACCCAGTAAAATTGCTCCTGCAAAGCCAAATGTCCAACCATCCAGCTAATACAGTTCATCGGCAGCAGCCGCTTTTGGGCATCCTCCGCGCTCAAACCTTCCAGGCAGCGTTGCAGCTCGGCGCGGGAAAAACGAAGTTGTTGTACTAAAAAATGGGTCATAGAACCCTCCTGTATTAAATGTGAAGATTAGAGATTGGAGGTCGGAGGTGGGGGATGAAGAGGCTAAAGAACCTCAATCTCGCTATCTTTTAGTCTCCTAATCTGTGTTATCGTTTGTTACAAGTATATCAGAGCGTTGTGATCGGTGCGTGGTTTTGGGCTATACTTCCTGGGCAGAGGTTTTAAGAAAGCAATGGAACGATTATTTACGATGTTGGGTGCAGGATTGATGTTTTTAGGCGTGGCGGCGGGTGCGTTTGGGGCACATGGGCTGAGCAGCTATTTCGCTCGTTTTCCTGAACTGGAGGGGACGTTTGAAACGGCCGTTCGCTACCACATCTACCACGCCCTGGCCTTGTTAGCCGTGGGCTGGGTCACCACTCGTTGGCCCGGCACCCTCACCACCTGGGCCGGTTATTTACTCTTTGCCGGAGTGATTATCTTTTCTGGCAGCCTTTATTTACTGGTCATGACGCGGCTGCGCTGGCTGGGAGCCATTACCCCCATTGGGGGTGTGGCGTTTCTGGCAGGCTGGGTATGCTTGCTGCTGGCAGCAGCGCGGTCGTCCTAATCAAGGAGATTGGAGGTTGAAGATTGGAGATTGCTGAAGGTTCATAATCTCCAATCTCCAATTTTCTAATCTCCTCTCATTTTAAGGAAAAACAATGCCAAATCCCTACGGAGTGCCCGAAATTTCACCCAAGCAGGTGGCAGAGAAGCGGGCAAAGCAAGATGACTTTATTTTGATGGATGTGCGTGAACCGCATGAACTTTATCAGGCCAATCTGGGCGATGGGGTGACGTTGGTGCCATTGAGCCAGATTGCCCAAAAGCAACTAGAGGCTCTGCCGGATGCCATTGCCAATGACAAAGACGCGCATATTGTGGTCTTTTGCCACAGCGGCCGGCGCAGTGCCCAGGTGGCGGCGTG
>JAGQGA010000341.1 GCA_020432595.1 Anaerolineales bacterium
ATCTCCCGTCCCTTCATTGCTGGCAAAATCCGTTTGGTCGTGGGAGCGGTTGGTGTTTTCCAGATAGTTCGGCCGGCCGTCGTTGTCGGTGTCGGCCACCAGCCCCCAGTTGGGATGGATGTTGATAATACCAAAATCAGCTTCGTCATCTAGCCGCTGCCGGTTACTGCCGTTGGACGACATCACCCAAAGCTGCTGGGGGGAGGCGAGAATGGCCGTGGAACTGCGGAAAAACGCCACCTTGCTGCCATCGGGCGACCACGCCGGGTCGCCGCCGCCGTTGTTCAGCCCGCTGGTCAAATTCCCCAAGCTGGCTCCATCCGACAGCCGAATCTTGAACACATCCCCAAACGGATTCGTCCCCGCCCGTTCCGATGTAATGACCAACTGCGTGCCGTCGGGCGAAAAGGTGGGGTCGTGGTCTTCCCCGGCCTCATTCGTCACCTGCCGTTCATTGCTGCCGTTGTTGTTAACGACAAATACATCTTTCTCATGGTTGCCAAGCACCCGGCTAAAGGCAATCAATGAGCCGTCGGGCGAATAAGCTGGCTCAATATCCTCCAGCGAATTGGTGGTGATGCGCGTGGGGTTGTTGCCATTGGCCTCCATCACCCAAATATCCAAATTGCCGCTGCGCTCCGAGGCAAAGGCGATGTGGCTGCCGTCGGGGGAAAAAACGGGTTCGGTGTCCAGCCCGGCGGTGGAAGTGAGCCGGACAAGGTTGGTGCCATTGACATCCATCGTATAAATGTCCCAGTTGTTGCGGTCGAAGCGGTTGGAGGTGAAGACGATTTTGGTGCCATCGGGGGAAAAAGCGGGGTGGTCGTCGGGCAAATTCAGGCCGTGTGGTTCAAAGTCGTAGTTGAGCGTTTGGAAGCTGGTAAGCTGGCGAATGCCCGTGCCGTCTGGCCGCATCACAAAAATGCCGCCGCGCTCAATGTCGAGAAAGTCAATGTCCACGGCCGAGGTGAAGGCGATAAGGTATTCATTGGTGGCTTGGCTGGCAGGAGCAGACGCAAGCTGGATGAGAGCGACAAAAACAAGGGAAAAGATAGCAAGCATAAACCTTTGTTTCATCTGAACCTTTTTTGTGGGGAGTAGGGAGTGGGGTGTGAAGCGTCATGCTCCCCACACCCCACACCCCACGCCCTACATTCTTCATAATTAACGCCTCAGTAGCCGCCACACCTCCCGCCAAATCACCCCCCCATCCACTGATGGCAGCGGCAGCAGCCCGCCGAGGCCAAAAAAGAGGTTGATGGCGATAAAGCGTGTGGCGAAGGCTGCTTCATTGCTTCCGGCAACGGCATAGGCTATGCCAGCGGCCAGCAAGTTGAGCAGGGGACCACCGGCGGCGCGGCCAATATGGATGCGGCTGGGGAAAATGGTTTGATCCCCTTCGTAGACATTGACATAGCGGGTGGCGGTGATGAGCAGCGCGTCCATGGCGCTGCCCACCAGCTTGCCGCTGATGATGTGGCCGAGGGCGTGGGTGACGCTGGCAAGCTCCACAACGACGGTGAACAGCAGCGACTGCGACAGCCGTTGGTTGAGCGTTAGCTGGGTGTTGAGCAGGTTGAGCAGGAAGTGGAGGGCGAAAAAGACAACTGGGCTGAGCCAGGCGATGGGGGTTGCCAGCAGCGCTACCCCCCACAACTGCCCCACCCGAATGCGCCGCACCTGGCTGAGGTTTTCGAGGACACCGTAACGAAGATGTTTGTGCATGGGAAGAGGGAGATTGGAGATTGAAGATTGTGAACCTTCATCAATCTCCAATCTCTAATCGCTAATTGAGTGCCGGCCGCCAACGGCCGTTTGCCAACATGAGACCACAATACCCCACCACCGCAAACAGCAGCAGGCTGAGCCACAGCACTGGGCTGGCCCAGTTCACCTGGTCGGCATAGCGACCCATTTGCAGCAGCAGCATGGGCAAGATGAGGATGAGCATGGGGGTTGCCAGCCGGCCGCGAAGGCGGCTGTTTTCCCGCGAAATGGCGAGCATGATTAGCCCCACGGCCATGAGCCAGCCGGAGAGGGAGCGGGCCGTGAGCGGGGTGAGCTGCCAGGGGAAAACGGGGATGAGCAGGGTGGGAACGAGGAAAACCAGCGCGGCAAAGAGCGACAGTCCGCTGCCGCCCAGCCGCAGCAGCCGATGGAGTGATTGGGGAATGGGGTCGTCGGCTAGGGCGACGGGGTGGGCGGCGGCCTGCTGCTGGTGCCACCAGTAGGCGGCAACAAAAATGGGGGGTGGCAGCAGGTAGCTGGCAAACCAGACGTAGAAGGGGAAGGTGCCAACGGAGAATTTGTCCCAGTGGATGAAGGTGGCGAGGAGTTGGATGGTGCTAAAAACGGCCGTTGGCAAAATCATCACCCGAATCATCTCCCATCGCTTGGCAAAGAAGGGGAGCAGGAAGAGGGGGGCCGAAGTGATATAAAAGGCCCCCAGTATGGCGGCCATGACCACCGGCTGGATGGGCCAGGCAAAATTGTTTTGCGTGTCGTAGGGAGCCAGCCCAATGGCAAGCACAGCGGCCACACCAAACAGCACTTCAACGGCAAGCCAGGCGCGCAGCGGCCAGGCGATGGGGGTTCCTTGTCCGTTCATTTGTCGTCCTTATCGCTTTTTCACCGCCCAACCATATGCCAACACCCCCAGCCCGCCCAGCAAAAAATGAAAGGGATGGTCAAAGGGTTGCAGGCCAAAGAGGGTTGGCTGGTGGGTGAGGGTGCCAAAGGTGGCAAGCCCGATATAAAACAAGCCAAAGCC
Organism: Anaerolineales bacterium; assembly: GCA_020432595.1. The sequence continues at coordinate 2,771 of JAGQGA010000341.1, forward strand.
GAGGGCAAAATAATCTGCGCCCCGTTGGCCGCCCCAGCGCAGCACGGCCAGTGCCAGCAGCCCGGTGAGGATGTGGAGGAGGGAGTGGGGCGGCACCATCATGGTGGTGGCAAGCAGGGCGGGAAAGGCGTGATCTAGTGCTGGGACAAGGCGAAAGGCCAGGGTGCTGCTGCCCTGCAAGAGGAGGAAGATGCCGCTGATGGTGGTGTAGAGGCGGGTGGGGTGTTTGAACATGGCGATGAATGGGATTGGAGAATGGTCTTTAATCTCCAATCTCTAATCCCCAATCTCGTACAATTTTTGCCAATTCCAACGGCCGTTCCGCGTGAACAGCATGACCGGTGTTGGGAAATTGGTGCAAACGGCCGTTTCTTAGCAACCCCAACACTGCCACCACATCCTGATTTAGCAACGCCCCACCCGCCTGCGCGTCCGCTTGCACCAGCAGCGTGGGGCAGCTAATTTGGTACAGACAGTCGTCCAACGCAAAATCGTCCATTAAGCTACTGTCAAACGACATCTGCACCACATCTGGGTCTACAAAAGGCAGCCGTTCTACCAGTGCTGGAATGCCAGCGGCACGCTCTGGCGGCAGAGCGGCAGCCAACTGCGCCGCCATTTGCGCTGCGGGCAGCCCCATCGCTGCGTGGACTGTGCGAAAAAACGTATAGGCGCGAGGGCTGCCATTTTCTACGTTGGCGCGGCGCAAAAAGAGAGGAGAGTCCTCAATCACCAGTCCGCGCACCCATGCTGGCTGCTGTGAGGCCACGGCAATGCCCACCAGCCCACCCAGCGAATGCCCCCACAGCAGCACCGGTTGCTCCACTACTTCCCGTAAAAATGCAGCCACATCAGCAGCAAAATCCACCACCCGATAGCCGCCTACCACCCGCCCCGACAACCCGTGCCCGCGCAAATCGAGGGCATAGACGTGAAAAACGGCCGTTAATGCCGGCAAAATCGGGGCAAAATCCTGCCAGCGGTTGGTGGTGCCATGAAGCAAGACGAGCGGGGGAAAACGGCCGTTTTCCCCCGCCACATAATGCAGCCTCACCTGTTCTGTATCAAAAAAGCGGCTTTCCATCACCATTCGTAACCAAGGATGCCAACCCTAGCCGCTACCGCACGCGGGGCAAACTCCAAAAGCGGGAGGGGTCGGGGAGTTCGCCGACGGGGACTTCGATGAGGGTGGGGACGTTGGCAGCGAAGCCTTGCTCCAGGGCGCGGCGCAGGTCGTCGGCGGTGTGGGCGCGAAGACCGAGGGCACCGAAGGATTCGGCTAGTTTGACAAAATCGGGGTTCCGCAGGTCGCTGGCGATGATGCGGTTGTCGTAGAGCTTGCGCTGCATCCGGCGGACGTTGCCATAGGCGTTATCGTTGAAAACGATGGAGACGAGGTTGATGTTGTGCTGAACGGCCGTTGCCAGCTCCTGCACCCCAAACATAAAGCCACCATCCCCATTCAGCGACATCACCGGTTTATCCGGGTTTGCCACCTTCACCCCCAGTGCCGTCAGGAAACCATACCCCAGCGTCCCCTGGTAGCCGGTGGAAATGTAGGTGCGTGGCTGGTAACACGGCCAATACATCCGGCTGACATAGCTCACCTGCGTCATCTCATCCACATGGATGCCATCCTCTGGCAGCACATCGCGGATGGCGTGCATAAAGGAGATTTGTGGTTCCAGGTAGCTAAAATCGGCCACCGCCTTGGCTTCAATTTCGGCCAATTCCTCGGCGCGAGACGGCCGTTTTTGGTTATATTTTGCCAGCGAATCATTCAGCACCGGCAGCACATCCTCCGCCCGCGCCATCAAGCTAACGGCCGTTTTTGTAAACCGACCATGTTCTTCGGGGTCAACGTCAATTTGAATCACCTTGACATCGTTGGAAACACCCCAGCGGTGTAGCACCGTACTCATCCGGCTGCCAATGCCAATCACCAAATCCGCCTTACCGTAGTAGTGGTATCCCACCATGATGTTGTGGCTCAGGGGGTGGTGGCTGCTAACCACCCCCTTGCCCATCCGGTTGGCAATGACCGGGGCTTGCAGCATTTCGGCCAATTCTTGCACCTCAGCACCGGCGTTGTGGGCACCGCCCCCCACCAAGATCATCGGGTTTTTGGCTGCGCCCATCAGCTTGGCGGCTTCGTTGATGGCATCGTAATCTACAGGGGGGTGGCTGAGGGGCAAACGGCCGTTTTCCAACTTTACCTCCGTTTTTTGTGACAGCACATCTGGCGGCACCTCAATGGCAACCGGGCGCGGCCGACCGCTGTTTAGCTGCCGGAACGCTTCGCTGACTAGGTAAGAGGCTTCGGCCGGCATCCGCACCCGCTCCGCCCACTTGGTGATGGCGCGCAGCATTCCCAACTGGTCGGGAATTTCGTGCAGTTCGCCAAACCCTCGGCCAATGGATTTGGTGGCAATTTGGCCGGTCAGACACAGCAGCTTGGCGTTGGTGGCCCAAGCGGTGGACAAGGCCCCCATTGTGTTTAGCACGCCGGGGCCGGGGACAACGCTGTAGACCCCCTCTTTTTCCGACGACAGGGCATACCCCATTGCCATATAGGCCGCGCCCTGCTCATGGCGCGGGTGAATAACGCGGATTTTGTCCTGGGCATCGTGCAGCGGGATAAAAAAGTAGTCGTTTTGCACCCCCGGCAGCCCAAAAAGGGTGTCTACGCCGTGGGTGATTAACGTTTGGACGATGGCTTCGCCACCGGTTAGTCGAGTCATGTGAACGGTTTCCTCCTCGGAATAGGACGCTAATTATCCTGATTTTCCTGATAAAAAAGATCAATCAGGTCTATCAGCGTCCTTTTTTTAGCGTGTTGGGGAGCAGGGGAGCAGGGGGAAAATCTCCTCTGATCCCCTGCTCCCCTGCTCCCCTGCTTCTTCATATAATAGGGGTAATTATTGCGTAAAATCGGAAATCGCCTAGCATTAGATGATCGTCTACATGCTTGGTTCACTAGGAGGAGATTGGAGATTAGAGATTCAAAATCTCTAATCTCGTTAGTGTCTTTAGTTTTTCGCCACGTCCACGTATTGCGTATTGCGTATTGCGTAACTCCCCTCTAAATACGCAATACACAATACGTAATACGCAATAAAAAATGGTGGCGAAAACTTCGTGACACTAACCAATCTCTAATCTCCAATCTCCAGCCACGCTATCTAGTTATTGCCTTTGGTCGTCCCGATTAAGCACCATATCGTGCCAGGAAGCCGGGTCTTCGCGGGGTTCGAGGTGGGTAAAGACGGCGATTCGCCCTAGCGCGGCGCGGATGTCGCGCTCAATTTCTTCCAGCAGGCTGTGGCCGCGATGCACCGTCCACGCACCTGGCACCTGGATGTGGAAAGAGACAAACCGCTGCTGGCCGGATTGGCGGGTGCGGAGGGCGTGGTAGGTGACACCGTTTTGGCAATAGTGGTTAAGAACGGCCGTTATTTTCC
>JAGQGA010000342.1:0-3152 GCA_020432595.1 Anaerolineales bacterium
GTATTCCAGTTCGCCAACAAAAATTGTTTCGTCAAATTTGAAGTGGGTACGGGTTCCGGTTGGCTCATCGCCCTTCATGCCGCGCAGCTTTTTGACCGGGGCTTGGGGAATGCCGCGTTCGTACCGTTGGAACCATACCCCTTTATCGCGGGTCACCGTCACTTCAAACCATTCGGACAGGGCGTTGACGGCCGCTGCACCCACACCGTGTAACCCGCCGGAGACTTTGTAGGCACCGTTGCCAAATTTACCACCGGCGTGGAGGGTGGTGTGAACGACCTCGAGAGCCGATACTTTTTCGGTGGGGTGTTCCAGCACGGGGATGCCCACGCCGTTGTCGGCGATGGAGACGCTGGCATCGGGGTGGATGACAACTTCGATACGGTCGCAGCGGCCGGCCAGGGCTTCGTCAATGGAGTTGTCTACGATTTCGTAGACGAGGTGGTGGAGGGCTTTGATGTCGGTACCGCCCACGTACATGCCAGGGCGGCGGCGAACGGCTTCCAGCCCTTTAAGAACCTGGATGCTACTGGCATCGTATTGGGTATTTGTCTCTGTTTTTGACATAACTTTTCCTAATAATTTCCGCGATACAGGGTTGTATACCGATCTTGATAAAAGATAAAGGTTGCCATCAGGGTGGCGGTGCTGATGAAGGCGTGGCCGATGATGGCAATGAGGGTGAACCATGTGCCGTCTTCTGCCCACAGCAGCAGGGAATCTACGGTGGCGTTGATGAGCCAAATGGTGAGGAGGAGCGTGAGAACGGTTGAGAGTTGGCTATGGACGATCATCCCGCTTTCAACGATGGCGCGGCGCAGGGAACGGCCGTTTCTGATTAACCCATGTGGCACAAAACACAAATAGATGACGACCCACATGCCCACCAGCGGCACTAGAAAAAGGGTAGCAAACCCCAGCGGCCCCACCAGCAGCGCCAAAACGGTGCCCACGATAACCGAGGGGATATAGAGCATGAGCAAGAAGAGAAAGAACGCCAGCCCCAGAGCCAGCAGCCGAGGCCACACGTACCAAATACGTTCGGCAATGTCGCCCAACTGCCAAAAATTGTGGTCAGTTAGTTCGCTGGGCAAAACGGCCGTTACATTCCCCCGCGTCACCACACCGGCCGCCACCCGCAGCATTGCCACCCGTCCCATGAGGGTGAGATAAATGGTGGACAAGAATAACCCAACCAACAGCAGCCCCATGAGCAGCCCAAACCAGTTGCCCAGACTTTGAATTTCAATGAGTGAAGTGACAAGCGGTGTTTTTTCGGGCGTTGTCAACATCAAAGCGGGGACACCAATAAATGGGAGACTAATGCTGGTGAACAGGTTGGTGGCTGGGATTTGGGTGAATAAATCGCTGCTAAACGCCTGCAAGGCGGCTTCCTGTTGAAATTCAGACAGCAGAAGCTGCATCAATGACTGAAACAAGGTGGTAAAACTAAGCCGTGGCCCCAACCAGTAAAAGCAATCAAGCAATACGGGCAAAATCAACAGCCACATATGTTTAGTGGTGAGATCAAAGCCAGCCGCTAGGGTTGCGCGAATGGATAGTTGGGGGGGCGAATTACTCTCTTTTTGCTTCATCATTCGTTGACTAATTGTACCACAAATGTTCTACCGAAGCGATAAAAATAGGATAAAGAAAAACCTCTCAGGTTTCCTTGACAACCTCAGAGGTTTTGCGGTTTTGTAAACATAAGATAAGGCGTTTAGTTGGTTCGCTGCAAGGGCAGAGTGATGCGGCAGGTGGTGCCGGGCGGATTCTCTAAATCTTGTCCACTGCTTTCCAGCGAAATGGTGCCACCGTGCCCCTCGATGATGCCCTTGGCGATGGGTAGCCCTAGCCCCAAGCCGCCACCGCGAAAGGCGTGTTTGCTGGTGGAGTGGTGCATCAGCGACCCCAAAACGTGGAAGATGTCGAAAACGCGCTTTTGCTCTGTTTTGGGAATGCCAATGCCTGTGTCACGCACGGTAATTTCGACCCCAGCGGGGACGCGCCGGCCGGAAACCCAAATGTCACCACCATCAGGCGTGTATTTAACGGAATTGCCGAGGACGTTGCTGAAAACAACCTCAATTTGGTCTTCGTCTAGCATCAACATGGGCAGGTTATAGACATCATCTACGTGCAGCTTAAGGTTGCGGTTTTCGCATACGTCAGCGAAGCGGACGGCGACGCTGGCAACAATGGGGCCAATGGAGAGGGGGCGGGGCAGGAGGGTGAGCTGACCGGAGGCGATGAGGAAGACGTGGAGAATTTCTTCGATGGTTTTCCGCATTTGCAAAACGGCCGTTTCCAGCTTCTGCCGCGTTTGCACAATTTGCGGGTCTGGGGCTGGCTCCACCATGTCAATCACCACCTTCATCAAGTCCGCATACGCCGTCACATTGGCAAGTGGTGTCCGCAACTCATGCGAAATCAGGCGGATAAAGTTGTTCTTTAACTCATCTAGATCCCGCAAATGGGTGTTGGCTTGCTCCAAATTGTCGTTGAGTGCGGCATTTTCAATGGCAACGGCCGCCTGGTTGGCAAAAATTTCCAGCGGAGCCACATCACCCTGGCGAAAACGGCCGCGAATGGAGCGATTTTCCACATAAATGGCTCCAATCACCTCTTTTTGCCGAATAAGCGGCACACACATGATTGAGCGCAGCCGTAAGATCATCACGCTTTCTGCCTGATGAAAGCGTGGGTCGCTCATAGCGTTGCTCAACACCAGCGAATTGCCGGTGCGAATTACCTCTTCCAGGATGGAATGGCTGATTTCATCTGCCCCTTCGGGAAGTTCATTGCCGTCTTTGTCCCGTTTGGCGCGAAAATCCAGGGAACCATCGTTTGTTTTCAGAACAATATAACCGCGTTCTGCTCCCACCAATTTCAATACTTCGTCAATGGTGTAGGAAAGGAGTGGCTCCAAAGACCGCATTTCGGCCATACGGCGGCTGACGCTCATTACATATTCCAGTAGTTCAATGCCATTCTGCGAGTTTATGCTCATGCTTTACCGCCACTATGATTAATGTTTTGTCTATGATACACGCTCTATCCTATTTTTTCTACTGTCTTTTTACGACACCAGGTCGTTATCTTGTTTTTAATGTAAGCAATTTATGATTGGAGTACTGTAGTACCATTATATG
>JAGQGA010000342.1:3250-6229 GCA_020432595.1 Anaerolineales bacterium
TATGACAACAATGACGAAGTACCGGATCCCCTATATTGCAACGGTTAGCCTCATCGGGTTACTGCTTGTTGCGTGGGCCGCGGCTCGCTTTCAGACCGATAACCCCTGGCTGTTTGTAACGTTTTTGCTGCTCGTGGCGGCGGCTCAGGTAGCGTCTAACGTTAGCAAGCATATCAAAGTGACCTTTAGTCTGGCAACCGCCGCTTCATTGGCAACGGCCGTTTTGTTTGGGTTGGAAGCTGGTATTTTGGTTGCCACCGTTGAGAATATTGTCATTTGGCTGTTCAACATTTATGCACAGCGCGAAAATTGGGTTGGGAGCTGCCAACAGCTATTTTTTAATACGGGCATCCACACGATTGCCACATTTTTGGGTGGCTCGGTGCTGCTTTTTTTGCTAGATTGGTTTCGCGACCCGCTTCTTGGCCCCATTTTGTCATGGTTTGCAACGGCCGTTTTTTACGACCAAATCAACATCGCCCTCCTTGCCATCATCATCTATCTGCAACAAGGGATTCCGCCCAGGCAGTTTTGGGCGCAACAGCATAATGCCATCGTTTTAGACATTGGCAACATCGCCATTTTGGGGCTGCTTCTCACCATCGCCAGCACCACGCTTGGCGTTTGGGGAATTCTGCTCTTTATCTTTCCGCTGCTGCTGGCAAGCTACGCCATTTATCTGTACATGAATGAAACCAACAAGCAAATGGCCGTTATCCAGAAACAGGCCGATTTGCTGGCCGAAACAAACCGCAGCATGGAAGCGTGGTCGCGTGAAAAAGCCCGCTTTATGGCCGTGCTATCGCATGACATGCGTAACTCGCTCAACGTCATTCGTCTTTATAGCGAAACCCTCAAAGAGTTGGAAGAGATTCCCTTTGCCAAACGTCAGCGCATGGCACGGGTTATTTTGCTCAGCGAACATGACCTGACATCAGCCGTTGACAACCTGTTGGAAATTGAGCGGATGCAGACCGGTGAGCCGCTGAGGTTGAGCCTGACGCAGGTGAATGTGGCTGAACTGATTCATGATGCGGTAGCCATGCAGATGGTGGAGGCGGCTGATAAGGAAATTGACATTTTTGTGGATGAGAAACTGGCGAATGTGCAGATTGAGGGTGACAAGCTGCTGTTGATGCGGGTGTTGACCAACCTGCTTTCTAACGGGGTGAAATATACCCCACAAGGCGGCTCACTTTCGGTGACACTGGTGCCCCAGGTAGAAACGGTGGAGATTGGCATTGCCGACACCGGGTATGGCATTCCACATGGAGAGCTTGACAATATTTTTAAGCCGTTTTATCGGGTGCCCAAACACGAGCAGCAAGCCAAGGGTACGGGATTAGGCCTTGCCATTGTTAAGCATTATGTTGAAGCGCATCGGGGAAAAATTAGGGTGGACAGCCAAGAAGGGCGCGGGAGTGTCTTCTCTATTCAATTACCTGTTTTGCAAACAGACTAGGTTCTGTTGACATTTGATAAAAAGAAGCAGATTTCACCGCAGAGGGCGCAGAGATCGCAAAGATTTAGCTTGTTTTCTCCTCTTCCTCTGTGTCCTTTGCGGTTCAAATTCTGAAAAGTCAACAGGACTTAGCAAATAGCCGAGGATTTTCCTCCTCGCTCCTCAAGCTAAGCAGAATACGAGACCGGCCTTACGGTTATTTGTCCTCATGTGGTGTTAATACTGCATGAGGTCTTTTTTATTTTAACGGACTTTGTAATGAACCCTGTTTACAATCTAGTACTGTAGAGCCATTACTTGGGTACTAATACCCTATTTGGGAGAACGAATGATGTTGCGACGACAACAAATTTTAATTTTCTTGTTCTGTGTGCTGGTTTTATTCAGCTTGGGCCAGGCTCCTCAGCTAGAAGCTGCTACCATTGCTCCTGTCATTGCAACCCCCACTGTTCCCACCAACGTAGACCGAGCTTTGCTCAATATTATTGAAGAGCGTATGACAACGGCCGTTTCTGTCATCATCCGCAAGCAAAAAACGGCCGTTTCTGCTGAAGCCGCTGTTGAAGCCCTGGGCGGGCAAGTGGGCACACCCTTGCCAATTATCAACGGCTTTGCTGCCACGCTGCCCACAACGGCCGTTTACCAACTCGCTCAACACCCCGCCATCAAGTACATCTCTTTGGATGCCACCATTTCTACTACCGCCGTGACCCTGTTTGACAACCTGTTGAGCAACCCCGGCTTTGAAGAAGGCACCGCTGGCTGGGACGTGTGGGGCGAAGCCGCCATGCCCGTGGCCGATGCCCATGCTGGCAGCCAGGCACTGCGCGTGGGGGCTGTGGAAGGGGGGAGCGGTCAGATAGTAACGGCCGTTGCTGACCAAACCTACACCCTTAACGGCTGGTTCAAAATTAGCGACAATCCCATCTGGGCCGGTTTTGGCCTCGATTTTCTCGACAGCAACTACAACGAAATCGGCGAACTGCTGCGAACCGTCAACACCACCAGCTACCAGCAGTTCAGCCTTTCTGGTGCAGCACCCATCGGTACAGCCTACATCCGCTTCTGGATGTGGAAAAGCGGCAGCAGCGGCTATCTTTTGGCCGACGATTTAAGCGTGTCGGGTTCAATGGTGCTAGAAAACCCTGGTTTTGAAAACGGGTTAAGCAGTTGGCATATTGACGGGGACGTGGCACTGACCAGCAGCAGCCACAGCGGCAGCCAGGCGGTTCGCATTGGCACCGGCACTGGCGGCGTGAGCAACAACGTTCTAATTAATGTTGTGCCAAACCAGACGGTAAACTTTACTGGCTGGTTCCGCGTGAAAGACAACCCGGAATGGGCGGGTTTTGGTATTGATTTTCTTGATGGCAATCAGGAAGAGATCAACGACGTGCTGTTGGCGATTACCAACGACCGTGCCTATCAGCAGTTTACCGTTTCTGGCACCGCGCCGGCCGGCAGCCAATATGCGCGGGTGTGGGTTGCCAAAAACGGGGTCAATGGCTATCTTGACG
>JAGQGA010000343.1 GCA_020432595.1 Anaerolineales bacterium
ATAGCCACACCCGCCCAGCCGGTACCCGCTTTTGCCGCAGCATCGCCAGGGCGAGGGTGGGGTAGAGGGTGATGGTGGGAGGCGTGGCTGCTGGAGCAGCAGGGTGTGGGGAGTGGGGAGTAGGGTGTGGGGTGTGGCTGGCATCCGTGGTTCGTGGTTCGTGGTTCGTTGTTTTGGGGCGGAGAACGGCCGTTAATGCCGCACTCCCCCACCCTAAATGTTCGGGAAGCTGGGCAATGGTTGCGGCTGTTGGTTGCAAGCCGTCGTCCGTTGGCTGTTGGCTGTTGGCAGAAACGGCCGTTTCCACACCCACCATCTGGCTGTGCTGCTGCCGCAGGGCGATCAGTTGTGCTTGCGCGGCCGCCAAAGCTGGCGACACAAAACCCAGTTGCCCAGTCAAGACCCACTCTTTTGACCAGGCAAGAGCATTTAGTAATCAGTAATCAGTAACCAGTAATCAGTAACCAGTTGAACCAACTGATTACCGATTACTGATTACCGATCACTGACACGTTAGCGATTGACAAACTCAGTTGACAGGTCTATACGCCTGTGCTATGCTCTTACCTAGACAGTGAGCTACTCTTTGGGGAAGTAAAAAATCCCCCTCCCCAATAAAGGGGCGCTGATCAGAGGTGTTGGCGGCACCAGAACAGACGAAAGGTAGCTTGCGAAAACTAAATGACGGTCAGGTGTTTCAGCACCTGACCGTTTTTTATTCCAGTCGGTTTTCCCTTGCGTGCTGCCTGTTTCAGCAAACAACACACAATAACATAGCCAACAAATGGCTTGTTTGTTGACTATACGTTAGGTAGACCGATTTTTTAATCAAGCTATAGCCGTATTATTGACAATAGACTACAATTATCCCTAAAGATAACTGTACCAGACAGTCTAACAAAGTTAGATTGTCTTGTCAACAAATCTATATGCTATAGATTTTGACTTTAGCCCTACTATTGCTATAATTTAGTGAAATTTACAGAATAAGTGCATCCTTGACAAGGTTGCACTGCTTTTATACCATTTAGATCATGGATAGTATACGACCATTAACGTTAGGTATTGACGGCTACAAACCCGATTGGGATCGGTTGGGTGTGGTTGTGCCGCCGTTTACGATAGAAGCCGACCCGCGCTTTATGTATTTGTCCACCGAAACGCGCCGGGCGCTGTCGAAGGTGAGCTATATGGTGGAAGCGGGGCAGGGGGCTTCGGTGATTGTGGGCGAAATTGGCACCGGCAAGACGACGCTGGCCTCCTGGTTTCACAGCCGCTATGATCGCCGCCCTGACTTTGTGGCGGCCAAGGTGGATGAAGCCCCCAAGAAAAGCGGGTTGCTGCTGCTGCGCCGCATTGCGGCCGAGTTTGGGCTGCGGACGCGGCGGGCGACGGAAGACCAGTTGAATGAGTTTCGCGCCTTTTTAGTGGAGCAAACAGAAAAGGGTATTTTGCCGCTGGTGATTATTGATGAAGCGCATGAGCTATGCCCGGAGCAGTTTGTGGAACTGCGGCGGCTGCTGAATTTTCGTGACCCGCGTGGGGGCAAGGCGTTTCAGATGGTGCTGCTCGGCCGGCCGGAGCTGGATATTGCGCTGCGGGAAGTGCCGGATTTTAACGACCGCGTGGCAACCCGGTCTTCGCTTGATCCGCTTACGCCGGATGATACGCGGTCGCTGATTGAGTATCGGCTGTTGGCGGCGGGGCGGGATACAAAACAACGGCCGTTAATCACCGACGATGCCATCATGCCCATTTGGCGCGAAAGCCGAGGCTACCCGCGCAGCATTTGCCTGCTTTGTTTGCATCTTTGCCTTGAATTGTTGGCCGTGGGCGGCAGCGAGATCAACGCTGAGTTTGTGGCTAACTTCCTTAAAGACCAGCATGGGTATCGTCATGGTGGTAATCAGGCGGCGGTATGAGTAAATCTGGCAAAAAGGGTGACAGCACGCTTGCCGCATTACTGCGCGAAAAGCCCAAGCGTGGGCGGCCACCCCATGCCGTGAGCCGTCAAAACGTGTATGTGGAGCTAACCCCAACCAACAAACAGCTTTTAAAACAGCTTGCTGCCTATCTTCCCGATGGGCTAAAGCGGGCGGATTTGTCTGACCTGGCGGTGAGCGTGTTGACGGCGCGGCTGGAGGCGTTGCGTCGAGCAGTGGCTGGCCGCAACCGCGAAATCCCCGAAGGCATCACCGATTTAGAGTCGCTTTATTTGCTGTGGGATTTGCCGCTGCCCGATCATTCAGCCGAGCGCAGTTGGACATCCATTCGCCTGTCGCCGCAGCAGTCTATTGAGCTGGGGCGGGCGCACGGCACCTTCAATGCCATCTTTGGCTCCAACCGCAGCGATACCTTTGAGTTGGCGTTGGGGCTGCTGCAGCAGTTTTTGGAAGGGGGCAATTTCCAGAATGAGAGCCTGTCGCTGCTGGACATGCAACACCGTATCACCGACAGTTATTTATGAGTAACTCATAATTTATTCCCTGTTTTCTCCACAACCACTCCTGAAAATTGACCTTGTAGCCGAGGATTCCAATCCTCGTTTTTTGCTTTGGCTAACTTTGTGTGCGTGTCAAACCGGAAATGGGACGCGGACAAACGCCGATGAACGCGGACGAAGGACGGAAGAAATGAACCGTTGTCTGTCGTCGGTTGTCTGTTGCCCACCCATTTGGGGCGGTGGTCAGGCAAGGGCGTTTGTGGCACAATTTGCCATAGCAAACAGTTGATCGGAATCTTTAAGGAAGTTTATGGGCGGCGCACCAACACAAATGAAAATCAAAGCTTTTACAAATTCATCCGTGTTTGTCCGTGTTCGTCCGCGTCCTATTGAATCAGGAAGGGTGTAATGAGTGTGCAGAGGCAGCAGGTGGTGGCAAACGGCCGTTTAAACGGCCATGCAGAAAAAATGGCGTGCATGAACCCCGGTACGGGAGAGCAGTTTGCAGAGGTGACAATGGCGACAGCCGCCGAAGTCAGCGCAGCGCGGCAGGAGATGGGGGTGGCGGCGCAGGTGTGGGGCCACAAGCTGGTGGCGGAGCGGGTGCGGATTGTGCGCCAGCTACAGTCGTTGATCATTGAGGAGATGGATGAATTAACGGCAGTTATCAACCAGGACGGCGGCAAAAGTCGTCAAGATGCCCTCACCGAGCTATTTGTCACCGTAGACAGCATGAACCAATATTGCCGCCATGCCGCCCAATGGCTGCGCCCGCGCCGCGTTTCCTCTGGGCTGCAACTGTTCAAACGCGGGCAGGTAGAACGGCGACCCTATGGCGTGGTAGCCGTCATTAGCCCCTGGAACTACCCCTTTATTTTAACCATGCAGCCGGTGATCACGGCACTGCTGGCGGGCAACACCGTTGTTGTCAAGCCGTCGGAAGTGACGGCCGCCACTGGCGTGGCGATGGAAAAGCTATTTCAGCGCCTGCCGGAACTGGCTCCTTTTGTCCGCTTTGTCCATGGCGATAGTCGGGTGGGGGCAGCGCTGGTGCAAACGCGCCCCGATTTGATTTATGTCACCGGTTCGGTGCGGACGGGGCGGCTGATTACCCAGGCCGCTGCCGAAACGATGACCCCCGTCATTACCGAACTGGGCAGCAAAGACCCGATGATTGTGCTGGATGATGCCGACATTACCGCAGCGGCGCGATGGGGCGTATGGGGGGCATTTTACAACGCCGGGCAAACCTGCGTGGCCGTGGAGCGGGTCTATGTGCTGGAGTCGGTTTATGAGCCTTTTGTGCAGGCGGTGCTGGCTGAGGTTGCCAACATGAAGGTGGGGTATTCCCCCGCCATTGACAATGGGTTTGACATGGGGCCGCTGACGTTTGCGCGGCAAGGCGAAATTATTGACGCTCATTTAGCCGATGCTGTGGCGAAAGGGGCGAAAATTGTGGCTGGGGGTGGTCGCAGCGGCTATTTTATGGAGCCGACGGTGGTGGTAGACGTGGATCACACGATGCTGCTGATGCAGGATGAGACGTTTGGTCCGATTCTGCCGATTATGAAGGTGGCCGATATTTCGCAGGCGGTGCGGCTGGCAAATGATTCTTATTTGGGGCTAGGCGCGTCGGTATGGGGGCAAGATGTGGCGCGGGCGGAGCGGGTGGCGCAGCGATTGGAAACGGGGTCGGTGAATATTAACGACACGGTGGTGCATTTTGCCATCCCGCATTTGCCGTTTGGTGGGGTGAAGCAGTCGGGAAACGGCCGTTCGCACGGTGAAGCCGACCTGCTGCAATTTACGCAAATGGTTTCCTATGCCATTGGCAAGCCGCCGCTGCCGTTTGACATTGCCACCATTTTGCGCTCGCCGGGTAACTACCACAAAAGCGCGGCTATCATGAAGCTGGCCTTTGGCACCACGCCGCAGCAGCGGCTGGAGCCGGTGACGGAGTTTTTGCAGGAGAACAAGGGGAAAGTGGCGATGGTGGGGGGAATAACGGCCGTTGTGTTGGCCTCGATTCGGTTAGTAAAATATTGGTGGGCAATTTAAGGGCAAAGTACATAATTCCATGTGAGGTTGGTTACTATTGTCATAGCCCTCATTTCTATAGTTGTTTTTGTTTTGCCTAAAGCAGGATGAAACTACGACAAAATTAGGAGAATACTGGCACAATGCAAGTCAACAACTTCAATATTGCTAGAGTTTTCAGTAATGGCGGTAACATTATTTATTTTTTGCCGCATTTTCAGCGTGAATATGCTTGGGGTAAAGAAAATTGGAAAACGTTATTAGAAGATATTTATAATGTTTGCGCTGTAACCAACCAGCAAAAGACAGATCATTTTTTGGGGTCTTTAGTTGTAATTAACGATGGTAATCGTGACGGTATTATACCCGCTTTTAAGTTGGTAGACGGGCAGCAGCGCCTGACGACCATATCATTATTGTTGTATGCTTTGTATGACCTGATTCAGGATGAAAAGCCAGATATTGCTACCAATATTCGCCCTCTATTAGTTAATCAATATGCTAACGGGAGCAGTTACTTCAAAATTTGGCCGACAAAAAAATACGATGATAGAGATACATATATTTCTTTGGTTCGAGACGGTGTTCTGTTAGAAGACAGCAAATCAAAGATATTAGAGGCTTATAATTTTTTCTATAAAGAGTTGGGCTATAAATTAAAAAGGAGTGAACTTGATCCAGCAAGCTTATTTATTGCTATTACAAATCAACTTTATGTTGTCTTCATTGATTTAGATAATAGGGAGCGCCCATATGAAATTTTTGAAAGCCTAAATGCTAAGGGCAAGCCGCTTACTCAGCCCGATCTGGTAAGAAATTATGTTGCCATGCGCTTACCAGAGGAGTCGCAGGAAATCGTTTTTGATCAACATTGGTCAAAAATAGAAGAACTCTTACGTGATGAAAGATATGTTGGTAGATCAAGGCTGGGCGAAATTACAGGTTTTTTACGACACTATCTCGCTTTACATACAGGTGTACTACCAAGCGAAAACAGTGTTTATGTACGCTTTCGGGATAGGATGGAGAAGGAATTTTCTAGTCAAGACCAATTTATTCGAGAAATTGCACGTGTTAGACGTTTTGCAGAACATTACAACA
Organism: Anaerolineales bacterium; assembly: GCA_020432595.1. The sequence continues at coordinate 5,582 of JAGQGA010000343.1, forward strand.
AGTTGCTACGCCCTGAAGCCGAAAAAGATGAAGTTGTAAAGGAAAAGCTTCATCGACTCAATATTTTAGAGGTTACGACTGCTTACCCATTTTTGATGGCGATGTATGACTCGTGGGGCAAAGGTAGTATGAGTCGTGATGAATTCATAACCGGATTAGATTATTTAGAAAACTATATCATACGCCGTTATTTAGCTAATGAGCCAACTAATTACCTCAACAAAATGTTTCCTACACTTTGGCGGGACGTTGATCAATCTCAGTTTACGGCTTCTTTGCGTCAACTTCTAGTTAATCGCAACTACCCTGGCGATAATAAACTAAAGGTCGCTATCCTGCTTGACTGACAAAAGTCAGCAGAATTAAGTTGACAAAGGAGAAAACACCTCGAATTGAACAGAAAAACGTAGGTTATCTGCTGCAGATGCCTGCTTTTTAGAAGCCTTGGCCGGTTCAGGGTCGGGCAAAGGAGACAGACGCAAGCGCGTGATCAGCTCTAAGCCAACAGCTAAGGCACGTTTGACCCAATGCCAGCCAATCTTGAGGTAGCTGTTACCGCGAAACCAATGAGCATCAACCAGACGCCGTTTGCCCGCTTCAACCACCACCGTCCCTTGCGAAATAAGAAAGAGCGTGGCAATGGCGAT
>JAGQGA010000344.1 GCA_020432595.1 Anaerolineales bacterium
TAGCATTTTTGCCATTGTAAAGCGGCTGTACCCCCAGCACAATTGGGATTATCTCGCCATATTGCGCCCGATAATCGGCTATAAACTGCCGTGCCTGCGCCACGTCAAAGAGGGGCTGGGTAATGGCAAAGTCGGCACCGCAATCCATTTTTTTACGCAGCAACTTCATCTCCCGCTCCGGCTCCTTGGGGGTCAGGCTGAGGGCGCAGCCGACGGTGAAGTTGGTGGGCTGGTCAATGGCGCTGCCCCGCTTGTCCACCCCGGCATTAAGCTGGGTTTTGATTAGCTCAATGAGACCTGTGGGCACGATGTCGTAATTGTCGGCTGCGTCAGGGTAGTCGCCAATTTTGCTGGGGTCGCCCATGGTGACAAAGAGATTACGGATGCCGAGGGCGTGGGCGGCGAGCAGGTCGCCCTGAATGCGGAGCAAATTACGGCCACGGGTGGGGAAGTGGAGGATGGTTTCCAACCCGCTGGCCTGCTGCACCAAGTGGGCGGCAGCCCAGGCACTCATCCGCATTCGCGCCAGGGGAATGTCGGCAATGTTGAGGCAGGTAACACCGGCCTGCTGAAGCATTTGCACGCTGGTAAGCAGCTTTTGCGTGCCAATGCCGCGTGGCGGGGTCATTTCGACAGTGGTGATAAAACGGCCGTTTTGCAAATCCCGCGCCAGTTGGGTGGGTTGGTCGGCAACGGCCGTTAACTGCTTCTCCTGCTGCACCAGCTCCACACGCGGCACGGGGCGTGAAGGGGGTTTGGGGCTATCAATCGCCGCTCGCATCGCCGCAATATGCTTTTCCGTCGTGCCGCAGCAACCACCCACCAATCGCGCCCCCGCCGCCACAAAATCGGCCACGTAGTCGGCAAAGTAGCTGGGGGTGGCGGGGTAAAACATGCGACCGCCCGGCGTTTGCTCCGGCCACCCAGCGTTGGGCATAGCAACCAGCGGCACCTGGGGGGCGATGTGGCGCATCGTTGCCAGCAGCCGCAAAATTTGCGCCGGGCCGCTGCTGCAATTGACTCCCATTGCGTCCACATCGAGCGCGGCTAACCTGTTGGCAATGTCGGCGGCGGTATGGCCGAGCAGGGTGCGGTCGTCACGAGTAAAGGTCATTTGTGCCAACAAGGGCAAATCAGGGGCGATGGTGCGGGCGGCAGAAACGGCCGTTTCCACCTCGCGCAAATCCGATGCTGTTTCTACAATGAGCAAATCTACTCCGGCCTTAACCAGCGCCTCAATTTGCTCGGCAAAGGCGGCTTCGGCCTGCGCCAAGCTAATTCGCCCCAGCGGAGCCAGTGTGCCCCCCAGCGGCCCCACCGACCCCGCCAGCCAGATGGGACGAAAGCTGCTGTCAATGACGCGGCGGGCAATGGAAACGGCCGTTTCGTTGATCACCCGCACCTGTTCCCCCAGCCCATACTCATCCAGCTTGAGCCGGTTCGCGCCAAAGCTGTTGGTTTCAATAATATCGGCTCCCGCTTCGACATAAGCGCGGTGGACATCGGCCACCAGCTTGGGATTTTGTAGGTTAAGCAGTTCAAACGGCTGGTCACTTTGCACCCCCAGCCCATACAGCATCGTCCCCATCGCCCCATCTAGCAGCAGCGGTTTTTCTTGTTGCAGGCGTTGCCGCCACATCTCTCGGTTCATTTTTTGTTGGACAGGATTAACAGAATTAACAGGATTTTGTTCTTCATCCTGTTAATCCTGTCAAAAATTCTTCTCTCCCGGTGCTTGATCCAGAATCAACCGCACGGAACGGTCATAGGTGAAATAATTCCACACCCAGTTGATAAAGACCGTGGCGCGGTTGCGAAAGCCAAGCAGGGTGATGAGGTGGAGGAACAACCACGCCAGCCACGCCAAAAAGCCCCGCAGCGGGATGCGGTTGTAAATCCAGGCCACGGCGCGGCTGCGGCCGATGGTCGCCATGATTCCCCGGTCGTGATAGCTGAATGAGCGCAGCGGCTGCCCGGCTATGTTGGCTAAAATGTTGTAGGCGGCCAGTTCCCCCTGCTGCTGCGCCACCGGGATGAGCATCGGGTACGGCTGGCCGTCGGGGTCTTCCAAATGGGCCATGTCGCCGACGGCATAGACGTGGTTGAGGCCAAGAACGGCCGTTGTTGGCGTAATCGGCAGCCGCCCACCCCGTTGCAACGGCACGCCCAGCAGGTCAGCCAATGGCGACCCCTTCACCCCCGCCGCCCAAACCAGCGTGTGGGTGGGAATAACTGTGCCGTCGCCCAAATGAACGGCATCGGCGGTTACTTCGGTGACGCGCTGCCCCAGCAGCACCTCCACTCCCAGCGAGCGCAACTGCTCGACGGCCGCTTTTCGCAGCTTTTCCGGGTAGGGAGCCAGCAAATGGGGCTGCATTTCCACCAAAATGACGCGAGCGTGAAGCTGTTTTTGCGGATATTCGACGTTGAGAACGTGGTTATACAGTTCGTAGATCGCCCCCGCTGTTTCAATGCCCGTTGGCCCGCCACCCACCACCACAATCGTCGTTAGCGCCGCCACCTGCGCCGGGTCATCGCTCCAAGTGGCGCGTTCAAAGAGGCGCAGGACGTGGTTTCGCAGTTCAATGGCATCACTGAGGGTGCGTAGCTCCAGGGCATGGCGCTGGAAACTGTCGTTGCCAAAGTAGGTGGGGGTGCTGCCGGTCGCCAAAATCAGATAGTCATATGGCTCCTGGTACTGCTGGCCGCCGCTGTGGATGTGGAGCAAACGGCCGTTTGTGTCCACCGCCACCACCTCTCCCAGCAAAAACTCCACGTTTCGCTTGCGGCGAAAGATGTTGCGTACTGGGTATGCAATTTCGCTGGGATCAAGGGCACAGGTGGCAACCTGGTAAAGCAGCGGGGTAAAGGTGTGGTAGTTATTGCGGTCTACCAACAGCACCTCAACTGGCTTGTTTGCCAGGGCGCGGGCGGCAAACAGCCCGCCAAAACCCGCGCCCACAATGACAACTCGTGGTTTTGTTGGTTCAGACATGATTTTCTCCCTTAGTCCACGCTCTGTTTTCCAGAAAGGCAGGTAAAAAAAGAGCGCCTCTGTTGAGACGCTCGTATTTTCCTTGATTCTGTCCTTAACCGCGTCTTAGCAGGACAACCCCAATGCCTGCCAACAGCACCAGCATCACGGCTGCACCAATGATGATGGGGCCAAGGTTGCTAAAGAGGCCACCTTCATCGGCGGGGGCGGCAGGAACGGCCGTTGGTTCAGCCGCTGGAGCTTCAGTGGTGGTTGTATCCACGGCCGCCACGGCTTGCTGCTCTTGCACCCCAAAAGCAACGGGAACCACAATCCCCTCGGTCAGTGCCACGGCCCAGCTATCGGCCGTGGTCGTGCCAAAGTTGGCGGGCGGGAAGATTTGCACCTGATAATTGTCGGCTTCCAGCCCTTCAAAGCAGTAGGGTTCGCTCACGCCATCCGAAACGTAGGTGGCAACGGTGTTGCCAGCGCGGGAAAGGGTGATCGCGGCATCTGCCACCAATGCTTCGCCAGTGTCCTGCGCTCCATCAGAATTGTTGTCCATGTAGGCGGCCACACACACGGTACCGAGGTTGGCAGCAGGTTGTGCAGCTTCAGGAACGGCCGTTGGTTCTGGCTCTGGCGTAGGTTCTTCGGCGGCGGTTTCAGACCCGCTACCCTCTTCAGCGGCGGCGGTTGGCTCTTCGGCGGCGGTTTCGGCTTCGGCAGGAACGGCCGTTGGCTCTGCGGCTGCGGCATTAGGCAACGCAATAAACAGCTCTTGCCCTGTAGCAATAAAAGCCGGGTCATTGTTGATTTCTCGAATATGTGGCAGTGCCTCTTCCGGCGTCATGTTGAGTGCCGGGGCATAGCGAATGGCAATTGTCCAGAAGGAGTCACCCGGCTGTACCACATGGATAATAGCACCATCAGCACGCGGCGTGGGCGTGGGACCAGGCGTTGGCGAAGGTAAGGGCTGGGCTGGTGCAGCATTGCCACCCCCGCTACTGCTTGCAGCCGTGCCACCAATTTCATAAAGCCCAAAGGTATCCATAAAGAAAGCATTGTTACGATATGCTTCTTTGGCGGCAAACTCCACCCAAACGGTCATATTAGGCTGCGTTGCCGTAAACTCATGCACAAAAACGGGATAGGCTAGGTAAAAAGGATTGACGTTGCCTGCATTCCACCAGCCGCTGTAGCTAATGGCACCTTCATCTCGCCAGGCTGCCCCTTGGGGACTAGCCCCCAAACGTACCTGCCCTGCATCCAGCTTGCCTGGAGCAATCTTCTGGCCGTTTTCGTAATTTTCAACAATGTCAATATAAATGGGGGCGACAAGGCGATAGCGTTTACCCGGCACAAGGTTGTTGACGTTTTGTGAAAGGGCAGAATACATAGGTGCCCACCCTTTAAATACCTTGACGGCATAGGCACCATCACGGAAAAAGAGGCTCCGCTCGTCCATAGGCGCGTCTTCGATATACCAAACAACACTTTCGGGGCGATAGGCGACACCGTTTGAACCAGGAAAGCTGGCATTGTCCACATAGTGGAGCGTCCAGCCGTCGGGAACCGTTAGCTCAGCCGCACCATCTTGTTTGTGATGTCCTTGCTCAAAGCCGCCATTTACCAGCAAGTTTGGTCCTTGATCCTGAGCAAAGGCACTGCTGGTGAAGACTACAACCAAACCAAACACGATGCCCATTATTAACCAACGGACAAAATTTTTCTTCTCCATGAAATTCCTCCAGCCACATAAATATAAGCGGCCGTTGATTTTATTGACGAGGTTGCTGTTGAGCCGCTTGATGTGCTGTCCACAGTTCTATGCATTTTGTGGATTAGACAACAATCTTCTTCTTATTACGTTGCAAAAATATAGCGCAATGAGCCATTGCGCTATAAATCAGCGGCAAATTGTAGCATAGATCACAATCACTACCAGTTTTTAAGGATAAATGTGAGAAATAGTTTAATGGATCGGTCTCACAGAAGTGCGTCTAAGGCTGTGAGCAGCACTTCGATGTCGGCCGGGGTGTTGTATGCTTGCACCGATACGCGGATGAACTGGTGGCCGTTCCAACTGATGAGCGGTACTTCAACGCGATACTCATCATAGAGGCGGCGTTTGAGCACATCTAAATCGGTGGGGGGCAGGGGCGCAATGACAAGCTGCTGGAAGAAGCGATTATCAGCGGGATAGAGGGGGTTTAGCCCGGTAAGCTGACAAAGCTGCGCCAGCGTAGATTTGGCTAATTCGTGGCACTGTTGCTGTACCTGCGACCAGTTGTGGTCTGCTTGGAATTGGATGGCGGCAGGGACGGAAAGATAGGAGGAGAGGTCGTCGGTGCCGAGGTATTCCAAATGGTCAAGGAAGTTGGAGCCAGACGGCCGTTCACTTTCCCACCCCCAACTAACCACCAGCGGCTCTAGCAATGGCTGCACCTCGCGCCTGGCATAAAGAAAAGCTGACCCTTTTGGGGCACTTAGCCATTTATGGCAGTTGCCAGTGTAAAAATCGGCTCCCATGTTGGTGAGATCAAGCGGAATTTGGCCGGGGGCGTGGGCACCATCTACCAGCGTCAGAATGCCGGCCTCGCGGGCGCGGTGGCAAATGGCTTCGACGGGCAGCCGCAGGGCCGTGGCCGAAGTGATGTGGCTGAGATAAATGATCTTGGTGCGTGGGGTTACCCCTTGCCAAAGCTGCTCCACGATCTCTTCGGGGGAGGTGGCGGGTAAGGGAATGGGCTGGCGTACATAGCGAAACCCTTTTTTCTGGCTGACAAACCGCCAAACGCGGTCACAGGCACCGTATTCATGATCAGTGGTTAACACCTCATCATCGGCGGTTAGGGACAGTGCCCGCGCCACAATGTTGACCCCAAAGGTCGCATTGGGAATGTAAACGAGGTCGTCACCCTGAACGTGCAAATACGTACCCAAGGCATGACGGGCTGTTTGCAAATAGCCTGTTAGCTCCCGGCCAATAAACTTAACGGGTTGACGCTCAATTTGGTGCTGCCATGCTTGATAGACTTCAAAAACGGGGCGGGGTGTGGCGCCAAATGAGCCGTGATTTAGAAAAACAACGTCAGGATCTAGCAAAAAAAGATCACGAAATGAGTTTGTTGAGTCCATAAATCCTTCCAAGGCGATAGATATGGCGAATGCTAACACAAATGTGTGGGACTGAATAGCCAAAAATCGGCTGTTTCGCCCTGTATTGCTGTTTGACGATCTTTTGCCTGCG